>JBFHGF010000228.1:0-5525 GCA_041583335.1 Bacteriovoracaceae bacterium | reverse complement strand
TCTATCCGCAGGAGAATGTCATCGTGGCCGAAGCCGGTAAGAGAGAAGTTGAAGTAGTCACGAAGAGAGACAAAACTGTGCTTGCCATCAAAATGGCTCAAGTCCCAAGGGCAGTGGATGGGGTTGGTCTTTTTCATAAAGGCCACAATGAGGACACTTAGGAGAGCTGAGATAATAATATGGAGAAGAGATATTACTTTTCTTTTGCGATTGATTATCGATTTCGATTTAAGGGCATAGGCAAGGTAAGAAAGAATCGAAATGGTCAGGATAATTACCAGTTTCACCCCTCCTTTATGAAAAATCTTTTCAGTTATAAAATGATCTCGCCAAGGCCAGTGGGAAGTCATTTGATTGAAAAATGGTGTTATTAAAGTTTGATCCAAAGAGGTTTCGTGAAAGATTGTCATAAGAGCGAAGCAGATGAGGGCCACTAAATAATACTCTCTTTTATTGATCTCGTATAACTCTTGCTTCATGATGCATTCTCTATGCTTTTTCTGGATAATTAAGCGTATTTTATATATAAGTATGGAATATAAAATTTAGTTAAGAAAGGGTTGTCTATTCATTATTAGGATATCTTACCCTTTCTTGAGGTACAGTGTGAAGATTCAATTATATATTACCATTTTTTTTATCTCCATTATCTCCACTTTTGCCACTGCTCCTAAGGTTAACTTAAACTGGAACAAAGAGGTCTTTTATTTCACCTTATTAGATCGTTTTCGTGATGGTGAGCCCAGCAATAACTTAAATGTCGATAAGAGTAATATCATGGCCTATCATGGGGGGGATCTCAAAGGGATCACCCGTAAAATGGATTACTTTGAGCAACTAGGAACAACCGGTCTTATCTTTACCCCTTTACTTGATAATCGCGATAAGGACTTCTTTGGTCATTGGGCCTTGCATGGGTACTGGCCGATAAACCATTTAAAGTTGGATGAACATTGGGGAGACTTTAAAGACCTGAGTGCATTCAATAGGGCCAAGGCCACCCATCATCAAAGTTTTCTCGTTGATATTGTCTTAAATCACGTGGCCTGGGATCATCCATGGTTGAAGTCAAAGAAGAGCTGGTTCAATACCCTGGGCCCTATTCAGGATTGGAGTAATCAAGATCAACTGGAAAGGGGACAGGTCACTGGTCTGCCCGATCTCAATCAAGATATTCCCGAAGTTTATGATTACCTTTTGGAGTATACCAAGTTTTGGATAGTAAAAACTCAGGCCCAAGGGATTCGTCTGGATGCTATCAAGCATATTACTCATCGTTTCTGGAAGAAATTCCTTTAAGATATCAATAAGTATGTCAAAGAAAAGCATAATAGGGATGATTTTCTCTTACTGGGAGAACTCTTGCATGGTGACCCCAAGGCCTATACTTCCTATGTCGAAGATGGTTTTAATAGTTTCTACAATTATCCCCTCTATTATTCGATCAAAGATGTCGTGGCCGACAGGAAGTCTTTCTATCATCTGGCCGCTCGTTGGCAGGAACTTGATCGTACTTTTGAGCGCAATATCACTTGGGTTAATTTTATCGATAATCACGACTTGGCCCGCTTCAAAAGTTTAAATGATAAGGTGGAAAAAGAGCATATTCTACAGGCCTTGAGCATGGCCTTCTTCTATCCGGGGATTCCTTTTCTCTATTATGGAACGGAGGAGTTAATGGAGGGGGGTAATGGCGAAGAAGGGCGAAAGTCCCTTGATTTCAAGCGTATACCCATATTTGAGGAGATCAAAGAGCTGATCCGCTTGCGCAAAAAATACGCGGATTATCTCACCGAAGAAAGAGAGGACCTCTTGGTTGATCGTGATGCCTATGGTGTCCGCTATCAGGGATCAGCAGGGGATTTGGTTGTGTTCTTTCACCGTGTAGGAGAAAAGAAGCATTGGAGTATTCCAATTGGTGTGAAAGATCAAAACATCACTTCACTTTTAGATGGAGGTTCTCAGAAGTACCCGCTTAAAAAGGGAAGTATTGAATATATTGCATCCGATAGGGGATTTGATCTGTTTTTTATAAAGAAAGAGCGATTAAAAGTTTCGAACCCTCTTGCAAAGAAAGAAGTAAATTTAAAAATCTCGCTAAAGGCCGAAGCTGGAAAAGAGCTATTCCTCGTGGGTAATCTTAACTCTATTGGCTCTTGGAATCCAAAAGATGCACTTAAGCTAAACGAAATAAGCCCTGGGGCTTATCAGGTGAAGGAGAATTTTTCTGCAGAACAAATCCTCTCTTTCAAATTTATCCAAAAAAAGGGGAGTCAAGTGGTATGGGAAGATCGAGTGGACAATCGCTTTATCTTTCCTAAAGAGAACACTACGTTAAGTTATCGCTGGAATGCAGATGATTCTTCCTTGAATTGAATGGGGATGAGATCAATTTCTGGATAGATCATATAGAAGGCCCCCACCAAAAGGGCCGCCTTGGTGACTGGAAGGTGTTCAATAGGTGTATTTTTATTTTCCCAATGGCAATTTTCAGGCGCCGAGGCCACATGAGTTAGGCGACAAATTAAGGGGCGCTTTTGATAGATGGAGCATACGCCCTCATGCGAATTTAAGAATATACAGGCCTGTTGCTCATAGGAGATATTGGTACCCTCTTGAAAGGATTTCCTTTGGGTGATCAGACGCTCCTGATCATAAGAAGGGCGCTCCCTTGCAATACTTTTCATCTCTAAAGAGGAGAGGGCAATGGGATGATAGCAACAGAAATGGCACCCCTTTTGGCACTGGGTATTATTCGTGTCTTCTTGTAATAGGCGATCAACCTCACTTCGTAGCCATTGAATCTTCTCTTCTTCATCAGGAATGCTGGAGAGTGCTCTCATGCTTTCTTTGAGAAACGCTTTGAGTTCAGGATCTTTTCGTGCGAGCAATTGCGCTTGTCTGACAACATGGGGTAGGGATCGGTTCATAGATCTATTTTAATAGGAAGCAGGTGAAAGTAAAGTCTAACTCCTAATAGAAAGTACTAGCGCTTAAAGCAACTTAGCATGGCCTTAAAGGCCTTGCGGCGCGAACAATAGCTTTGCTTACGCCAATTGGATGAGTTATTGGCGTTACAGTCGATATTGGCATAGTTTTGATAGACACTATTTTTTCCATGGATACATTCTGTCATTCGGGCGATTGCCTGATCTGAATTTTGGTCAATATATGGAGAAAAATAACTTTGATTTTGGCACTTCTTCCAATACCAGAAGCTGGAGTCCACAATAAAACGCTCACTTTTGAAAGGATATACGCCCCTTGCTTCACAAGGTAAGGCCAGTTCATCGACAGTGGTCTCAAAGTCACTGAGCAATTCTTGTGGAACCAATTGAAGTCCACTATCTTTAAAGCTTTGGTTGAGAATTTCAAGATCACTATCGGAGCAGAACATTCCCGCTTGAATATAATCACCCTCACTGTCGGTATAGGGAAAGTAAGTTTTGTGGAGTTCGGCCTCACTTATAAGCCCTTCATCTTGGGCCGATGAATGGTAGAAGTAGCCGAGGTAGTTAAAGCAGCCCGTGAGTTGAATCAGTCCACGTCCTCTGAATTTAGAGCGGTAGCTATTCTTGGAATAAACGTAGGAGTGGTTAAAGTAGTGATCGTCTTCATTGACGGCATCTAGGTAATTATCACATTGCCAAGTGGTTTCGGGAGCATTGAAGAGCGAGCGCCAGGTAGGGCCAAGGACGCGTTCAACAGTTGCACTTAGACCATCACTTTCATGAAAGAGTTGTGCTAGGAAATGGGCCTTTTCTGTGTCGCTGGTCAGGTTATAGGATTTAAAATCTTGATGGAGCCTAGCGACAATAAAGTTTAGGGTACGAGTTCGTTTGAGGGGGAGAGCATTCTCAGAGTAAACTTTTTTTAGGGCACAGGTGATATTGTCGTGGAGCTTGGTGATTTCGTGGGTGGTGGGGTTGTCTCCTTGGTTGTTCTCGTCTTGGCCGCTATCTTCTTGTTCGCTATCGTTTTGGTTTTGTTCATCATTTTCTTCAATTGGCCGTTGAGTGACCTCTTCTGGTTTTTGTTCAATTTGACAGGCCGTGATGCTTAGACAAAGGAGAGTGATCCAAAAGTATTTCATGGAGTAACCTCCTCTTTAACAAGAACCATCTGATTTTTCTTCCACTGCCAATAGGAAGTGATTTGGCGCGGTCCATCTGATTCATGGGAAATATAACTACCATCTTTAAGGGCAATCAGTTCGGCCATAAGACCTAAGTACTGGGTCTTATGCGCCTGAACACTAAAGTAGTGGTAATAGCGTCCTGCACTTCCTGAAGTGGCATAGACGGCATAGAGAGAAGGGGATTTATTCACAGCTGGACTAACTTTAAGAAGAGCGATGAATCCGCTTTTATTTTGTTGGTCTAAAATAGTGACTTGGGCGCGCGCTTTATTGAGTTGAATTTGAAAGTTCTTGGCCTGCCCATCTTTATTTCCCAATGCTTTGATTTCGAAGTTCGAGATATCGCTATCTTTTATGGTTAGGGACTCTGTACAAAAGTCTCCTTGGCACTTTTGATTGGTCTCACGATTGATAATGATATATTTTGCAGAGGTGCTTTGGATGGTCAATACTAGTATTAACCAAAGAAATACTCGCGCTCTTTTAAGAGTTAAAATCATTGATAGGCCCCACTTCCTTTCCCCTCACCTAGGGGGAGAACATTATTTCATAGGGGCAAAGTTACGGGGAAGGTGGTCAATTTTGCTGGTTTTTAGGTCCCTTTTTGGTAAGATTAATTTATTGATAACTCCTAATAACAGGTCTTTATGAAAGATATCCATATTATTTTGGCCGCCACGACGAGCATTATCCTCTTCATTTTCGGACTCGAGAATTTTTCAAAAGAGATTCAAAAGATTACAGGAGAGAAGTTTCGAAAGTTTCTCACTTCTGCGACCAAATTTCCTGGTGTGGGTGTTTTGATCGGCGCCGTTGTCACGGCCCTTATTCAATCGAGTTCGGCCACAACTGTCATTGCCATCAGCTTAGTAAATGCCGGTGTCCTTTCCTTTAAAAATAGTCTCGGCATTGTCTTCGGCTCCAATGTTGGTACTACGGTAACGGCGCAATTGGTTGCCTTCAAACTCACATCTATGGCCCCGGCCTTCATTATTCTTGGATTTCTTCTCTCTTTCATTCGTTCGCGCTATTCGGTTTTTGCAAAGACTCTTTTTTACTTTGGTTTTGTCTTCTTTAGTTTAAATTTGATTTCATCAAGCCTTAGCCCTTTGCAATCAGATCAGCGTTTAATTAGCTTTCTCACTGGAGAGCAGAGTCCCTTGCTTGGAGTTCTCATTGGCTGCTTGGTTACAGCTTTAGTTCAATCAAGTTCGGTGACCACGGGATTGGTGATTATATTCACTCAACAAAGTCTGATGAGTTTAGATAATGCCATTCCTATATTGATGGGGGCCAATATTGGAACGACGGTTACGGCGCTGCTTTCTATCATTAACATGGATGTGTCAGCAAAGAAGACGGCCTTGGCCCACGGACTTTTCAATTT
>JBFHGF010000227.1:0-5528 GCA_041583335.1 Bacteriovoracaceae bacterium | reverse complement strand
CATCCCGAGCTGAACAGATCCTTCTACTCCATAACTGGAGATATTGCCTACGGGATAGTTGTTAAAGGCCTTTTCTGTTAGAGGAATAGAAAGGGGATGGGTGAGGATTTTCCAAATTTGTCCGTAGCGAGCTCGCATTTTTGGGTTACCCTTTGTCCAGAAAGCGAAGTCAGTGATGGCCTGGAAGATGCCATCGTCTTCGTCTTCGTCTACATCGTCATCATTCTCATTGCTCTTACCTTCTTGATTTTGATTGCTTTCTCCAAGTTCGATGATTTCATCACCAAGATCTTTCGCCTCGAGAATTTTCTTTTCTAGCTCAGTAGTCTTGATCAATTTATCCATCGCCTTGGGTTTCACTTGGCGGATATTATAGGCGACACCACTTAAGTTTAGGGCAAGCTTCGCTCCAAAAGCGCCACCGAGTACATCCATATCTTCTGACAACAGAGGAATGGGGAGGTATAGAGGGGCCTTCATAATATCGATTACGGTCCACGTATCGAGGATGTCGTGGTTGTCGTAAACCTTTCTCTGCACTTTTAAGGAAGCTTGAAGTTCTCCTACCACTTTAGTTTTAAAGAACTCTTGATCGGTAATGGACTCAAAGATCGAAGCTGAAATTTTCTCACCAGCGCTTTCCCATTCTTGACCTACAGTTTGATCAATACGACTCATAAATTCAGAGGTCCAGTTCTGCGCCTTTTGGGCATGGGCCAATGCAGGGATCATCATCGCTGTGATGAAACATAGAAAGAAGGAGATAAAATGGGGCGATCTTGATTTATTCATAATTTAAAATGTCCTAGGTTTCCCCTCATCTTAGACGTTTAGGGGAGTTATGCGCCATGAGTATTCACAAATGTGAAAAAAATTTCAGAGTTACTCATTTATTGGACATCTTTGGGATCGTCTGGCCTCTAATTTGATTGATCCCTGTAATTACGTAGAGATAGATGGCCAATTATTTTTCATTTATTTTTTGACGTATGACAATTTATGCAGAAAAATTGTACGCACGTACAAATAAATAAAGAGGGGAAAAAATGAAATTAATGAAACGTCATGCATTCGCTTTTCTTACCATTTGCCTAGGTCTTGGTTCTGGCCCTGCTTTGGCCGAATATTCCCAGCAGTTGCCACCTCTAGATCCTCTCTACCGAGAACTTATTCATCCTATTGACGATACCTTGGCGGATAAGGCCGCAGCTTCGGCCAGTGACTTCGCTAAACATGTCCAGTACCAAACTCCGATTAAGTCGCAAGGAAGCCGAGGAACCTGTTCTATTTTCTCTGGAACGGCCTTGGCCGAATCCATGCTCAAGAAGAAATTCATGGCCTTTGGTCAAACGATTGATTTTGATTTTTCTGAACAATACCTTGAGTACCTTGCCGTGAGAGGAAGAGCGACGGATGGATCAGCATCTCCCATCAACTTCACTCAAATGATCACCTATGGGCTACCTTTTGAAAAAACTTTTCCCTATGATACCCGTGACTGGTCCAAAGAGCCTTGGCTTGGGGAAGAGCACTGTGGCCACCTTGCTCAAACTGACGAGGGGGCTCAGGCGACACGCTACCAATCTTGCCTTGTGGTGCAAAGGGATCCCAACCTTCTCTTTCAATCGATCATGGCCCTTACTTATAATAGTCCAAGCAATGACTACTATGATCCCGAGTTCAATAAGGCACGCAATGAGGCCCTCGTAAATAAGGTTTCGTATTTCACGGCCCGTCATATGATTTTTAACGTAGGTCAGGTAAGTCAAATTAAACAACTTCTCAAAAGCGGTACTCCTCTTACTATGGGGATTGAACTCTTCTATGGTGCCTGGAACCACAGAGGGGGATTGCAACAGGGAATTCCTACTCATGCTGATGACTGGGCCCGTGGAATTGTAGGCTATCCAGAGCAAGGCTCTGTTGATTTTGTGGCCTCTCGCCAGAAGCCGGCCGGTCACTCCATTGTGATTGTGGGTTATGATGACGAGCGCGAAGTGAGCGTAACGCAATTGATGGAAAATGGTGAACTTAAAACCTTTACCTATCGTGGGGTTTACTACTTTAAGAACTCTTGGGGAACTGAGAGCTTTGGCCGTGACTTTGAAGTGGAAGGGGTAAATTATCCCGGTTACGGTATGATCACACAACAGTATGCACATGAGTATGGCAGCTTCTATCAGCTCCCTTTACTCTAAATAATGGCGTAGCTAGCATTCAAGGGTCATTGTCGTTTTGTCCAATCCTTGATGGCCCTTGAATCTAGCTCCTATTCAGCGGTATAATCTTTGGGTACCTTTAAAAATAGGATTTCCTTGTGAAGATAAAAATCGCTCTCTCTTTGATTACCCTTATTCTCTCGACATCTCCTAGTTTTTCAAGGGAGATGGATAAAGATCTTCAGCAGCAGTTGGAGAGCTGTTCAAAGATTGAATGCTCCGACCTACAAGGTAAGGGAAAAATGGAGTGCAATAAATCTAAAGGGCTGTGCTTTCGTAACGCCTTCAAAAAGAGAGTGGCCATTTGGAAAGAGCTGGGAATTAGCGCTTCTGAAAAGAAGAAAGTTTTGGCATCACTTGAACAAACACAGAAGAAAAATGAGGAGCTTCATCAATCCATAATTGAAGAAGCTCAGTATATTGAAAAAATTATCGACGAAGTGAAGGGGCTGCAAAGAGATCTCAAATCACTTAAGCCAACCAAATAGAAAGTTAAACATTCCCCCAAAGAAATTCCCTATGGCCGAAAAGAAACCACCTTCTTTATTGGCCGGATTGGCAAAGGCCATTTTATCGGGATCATAGGCCTGATAAACATTTTGCTCCGGTGTGGTGTACTGACTTGGAATATTGGCCACAGGTGTGCTTGAAATCACACGTCCTCCGGCACGAACCGTTTCTGCGGCCTTGATGGGGGCCGGACAGATTTCACCAGTGCGCTTGTAGCGGTTAACCAGTTTCTTATACATGGTATTGTACTGGGCCTTAACCGCACACTGATAGCTCTTGAATTGTGTTCCAGGGGAGTCGGCACTTGGACTGGTGTCGGCCTTAAACTTAGGCAGCAAACTTCCGTCTGGACATTGAAACTTTGCACAGACCGTTTTGTATTGCTCAGAAGGCGTTTGCACCATATTTAAACTGTGGACTCCTTGATTGCGTTCTCCATAGTGGTACATTCCGGCATTGAGGGCACAGGATTGAAAGAGGGGAATAAGATAATCGAGATTACCATTTCTTTGGGAATCATTACTGGGTTTACGGTTGCTGAGATAAGTCTCTTGTTGTTTTTGTAGGCGTTTTTCAAATTTGCCTTTATAGAGATCGACGAGGGCATCGTGGGCGATCTTTGTCGAGGCGGTGGACTGCATATCCTTATCATCAAGGGGCATTATCTGAGTCAATGGAGAAGGATTTTCAACCGCTTTTAGCCTACCAATCATACTCGAAGAGTAGTTACGCTCTTGGCGATTCCAATAACGAGATATGGTATCGGTAAGATCAAAGACTCCTGCATCATTTTTAACGAGTCCATAGAGACCCACATTATTTTCCATAACCTTTTCTGTATCAATAGGCCGGGTCTGAGTGAGTGTTTTGTACTCATCGATATTCGCCAAAATTTTATTCAGTCGCGATGCTTGAAAGAGGTCGGCCGATTTCGTGGGATCTGAAGATAGCCCGGTCGATACTTCTTTCAAATAATCAGCAATGGGAAGTTTTCTTGATCCATCGGGATAGGTGATTTCTTTATTCAAAAAATTTCGCAGCTCATCGGCTTTTTCCGCCTTGGCCAAAGGAGAGTCTGCCGTAGACAGGCTCTTCACAATTTTGGACAGTGAGGCGAGGTCATCGATAATCGCATTCTCACGTTCACTCTGACAGGATACTTCTTTTTCAACAATTGGAATCTCCGTGTAGTCAGGAGCATTACAGGCCAAGGCTTCATTTTGAACTTGGTAGTAGAGGCAATTGAGGTCTTTCCACTCGGTTTCTCCCTCAAGGAGATCGATATATTCGTTAGGTCCATCCGTATTAAAGAAGCGATCGACCAGGGCCGAGGCCAAGTGTCCTCCGAGGGCGACTCCTGCGCCCATAAAGGGGCCAGCAACACTATAGGTTCCCAATGTGGTGATCAAAGGAATAATGGATTGGGTAATATTTCTCAAAATATCAGGGCTACTACAGCCTTCAGAAGACGAGATCAGTTTGGTGGCCATTTCTGTAACTTGGGTAATTTGATCGCGATAGGCCTGGTTCTTATTATTCTCGTATTCGATATTTTCGATGATGTCACACTCTTCAACTTTACGATAGAAAGTCTCTTGATAAATGCTATCCACACAGAGGTCATACCTTTGGGATTGAGATAATTCTCTATACTCTTCTTCAAGGTCTTCTGAGTTAACTTCATCTTCCGCTTTGGTGAAGATTTCACAGCGCTTATAACGAGTAAGAAAATCAGTTCCCACCACAAAGTACTCATTATTCTTGGCCTCTAAGGCCAAAGACTTTTCCTTGGCCAAGATGGCCACATAGTTATCACAAGTGAGTGTAGTACTACCATCCACATCAATCTCTGTTACGGGGAAGTTGGAGGAGAGCACTCCATCAAGGAGGCTCGTTAAACTGGCCGCACTACTTCCGATGGATTCGCCGCAGGCATCCGAGCTTCCCGATAGGGCCTGAAGGTTGGCCTTGACCTTAGCAATGGTCTCGCTTGTGCTTGATGAATTCTCAAAGGGACAACCACCTGGGTCACCAATATTGGCCGTTTCTGCTTGAGCGAAACTAGAGCTTAGTAATCCTAGGAGAAGAGAATAGATTTGCAGTTTTTTCATTTTCATAAATTTGCCTCCATCAGTTTGGTGACTGAGGCCTTCATTTCATCCCAATGGTCTTTATTCTTATTATCTTTCATGGGAGTGAAGAAGTTGTAGGTGTAGACAAAAACTTTAGTCTTATCCTTTTCCTTTTTAATAGACTTTACCTTCATATACTGAATCATCCCCTTAGATTGCTTGGTAGGGAGCAGCTCCACAATGCAAAGAACTTTATTCGCTTCATAACGAATTTTAGAGTGACCCTGGGGATAGAATTCTTCAAGTTTCTTGCACTGCTTTTTAAACCACTGGGAGAGATTTCCTTCTTTCTTGGTATTATAGAATTTAACTTCGGTATTAAGGGTTCCCATGAGGCCCTTTAGTTTCTTGTGCTCAAGGAAAGGGTAGCTGCTTACTTGTTTAAGTACTTTTTGAGAAGAGTACTTAATCCAGTCGCGATTGAGGTCAAGTTTCTCTCCGGCCGCGAGGGGAATTGTTTGCGAGAGGTCTTTGATTTTAATGGTGTCCACAGCATTTGTAGGAACCATAAGACCGAAGATGGTCATCAAGGTTAAAATATAATGTCGATACGAAGTCGCGCTAGTTCTCATAAAAAGTCCTCACCTTATAGGTATTTATCGGATGAAAACGATCGGACTTTAGTTTTTCACTTATGTACGGAAGATAAAACGAAATTTCAGTAGCT
>JBFHGF010000226.1:0-5571 GCA_041583335.1 Bacteriovoracaceae bacterium | reverse complement strand
CTTCCCATCTGCCAGAAAAGCCAGTTGAGAACTTGTGTCCTGCTATTGCCTTTGGTGGGCAGGAAGCGTTGAAACTTCTCGGCCAAATGAACGAGAATGGAACCGGATTCGAAGATAAAAATATCCTCGTCTCCACTTTTATCTACAAGGGCCGGAATTTTTGAATTGGGATTTACTTCGACAAAGCCAGAGGAAAATTGATCTTGTTCTGAAATATTAATGAGGAAAGCATCATACTCGGCTTCCTTAATTCCTAACTCTAAGAGCTCTTCGAACATTATGGTCACTTTTACCCCATTGGGCGTACCAAGTGAATAGAGTTGAAACGGGTGTTGCCCTGTGGGCAGTTGACGCTCAAAACGAGCACCTGCTGTGGGTCTATTGATCGAGGCGAACTTGCCACCATTTTCTTCATCCATTTTCCATACTTTAGGGGGAGTATAAGTCATTCGAGCTCCTTCTCTATGAGTTAAGTCACCTAAGATTCTACTTGCTTCCCATTCACTAGAAAAGGCTTCAAATTAGCGAAATCTTTGACGATCACCTTTAAGAACGGTCAGTCTAATAAAAATAGTGCTTATCTCGTTGTTTCCCCTACGGATTGAGATAAAATAAGGGGGAACTTAAAGCGAGGTCTTAAACGATAAGTAACCCAAGAGTAAAAACACGCTTTAAAGCTGAATCCCTCCCGGCGCAGTTTCGTTTGAAATCAGAAAGTGGCGCTCAGGAAATCTATCATGCCATTGTGGTTAACGAATCATTTACCGGCGCATGTCTGGCCGCTCGAAATGATGGAGTCCTCACAAAGAATCAGGTCATCACGGTCAAAGTTGGAAATATGAGCGAAGTAGGTGCTACCGTTATTTGGCTAGAACAACTTGATAATGATGTCATTAAATTTGGTATCGAATACCAAAATTAGGATATATACCTAATCCTTGATGAACTCTTCCCACCAGGGAGCTTGTTTGTAATATTCATCAAGTTCTACAACTTCCCCAATTTTTGGAGCAACTAATGGAAAGTTTCTTGCGAGAGATGATTGGTAAACATTGCGAATAGGCTCAAACCATGAATGGATAGAGAGCTTAAATGCCCCCCAATGAACGGGAAAGAATATATTGGCCCTTAAGTCGTAATAGGCCTTCACTCCTTGCTCGGGAAGGAGGTGCACCTCTTCCCAGGCCTTGTTATATTGGCCATTTTCGAGGAAGGCGACATCGAAAGGTCCATACTTTTCACCTATTTCTTTAAAGTGGATATCGTAACCCGAATCTCCACTATAGAAGATTTTCTTGTCGTCACATTTGATAATCCAACCGGCCCATAGTGTTGCATTTCTCGAGCCTAGTGTACGACCTGAAAAATGTTGGGCAGGAGTAGCAATAAACTCAAATCCACGATCTTCAGTACTGCCCCACCAGTCAAGCTCAGTAATGCGCTCACTTTCTATGCCCCAGCCAATCAAGTGAGATCCAACTCCAAGGGGCACGATGAACTTAGTCTTCTTCTTTAAAAAGCTTTTAATCGTGTTCATATCGAGATGATCATAGTGGTCGTGGGAAATAAGTACCGTATCAACTTCAGGTAATTCTTTTAAGTTAAGTGGTGGAGGTTGAAACCTTTTAATGACCAAGGGAACAGGAGAAGCATGATTCGTAAGAATAGGATCAATTAAAAAGATTCGTCCTTTAAGATTGAGCATAAAAGTAGAGTGTCCAAACCAGATCACCTTCATTTTGTCAGAAGGCGCCTTAAAGTGTGATAGATCGGGAGTGAGAACAGGAAGACCATCCTTCGGAACGGCCTTATTATCATTACCAAAGAAAAACTTAATCCAGCCACCGCTTTCAAATTTCTTTCTTTTATCCATACGTTTAAAAGCATCACGATTAAGGAATACTTTCTTATTTTTATCAAAATGATCAGACATTTCAAATCGCCTTTGTTCGCTCTCAGAGGGAGCTGTCCCTAGGGAAGAACAGGATGGAATTATCACGACTAAAGTTGACAAGAGGACTAAGGAAAAACATGCATAGAGGTAACGTTTCTTTTTCATGGTTATAGAGTTAAAAAATTAACTTCTTCAATTACTATACGTTTGGAATCAATTTATTATAACATTAAAAGGGATATTAGGGACACAAACACAAATCGTAACACTCAAGACCTTCCCAACTCTAGAAAATCTTAGACAAGGACTCATTTTTGGCCAATCCATCAATGGAGAAAGTTAAAAGCACTCAACAATACTAGCAGTCCCAACTAAACTGTCCGGACGTAATATAATTTAATGAAAGGACAAATTATGAAAACAATAGGTTATGCAGCTCACGGGGAAAAAGAAAATTTAGTCCCCTATCATTTTGAAAGACGTGACTTGAGGGATAATGATGTCTCTATTGAGATCCTCTACAGTGGAATTTGCCACTCAGACCTCCACACTCTCCATGGTGATTGGGGTCCACAATCCTACCCTCTCATTCCCGGTCACGAAATTATCGGGAAAGTATTGGCCGTAGGAAATGGTGTAAAGAAATATAAAGTCGGCGATCATGTGGGTGTTGGATGTATGGTAGATAGCTGCCAAGAGTGTCGTCACTGCCATAATCACGAAGAGCAATTTTGTGAAAATGGAATGACGGCCACCTATGGATCACAAGATCGCGTAGACGGCACCATTACTCAAGGTGGTTACTCAAAGCATATTGTTGTCCGAGAAGAATTTGTCGTTAAAGTTTCAGATAAATTAGACTTAGCAAAGGCCGCCCCTATTCTTTGTGCAGGAATCACTACCTACTCTCCTCTAAGAAAATGGAATGTTGGTAAAGGTTCACGCGTTGGTGTTATTGGACTTGGTGGTCTTGGCCATATGGGAGTAAAACTTGCAGTGGCCATGGGTGCAGAAGTTACTGTCATCAGTCGATCTACCAGTAAAGAAGCTGAAGCAAAGGCCATTGGGGCCAAAGGAATCCTTGCTTCAACGGATGCCGATGCTATGGCGAAGGCCGCCAATAGCTTCGACTTCATTCTCGACACCGTTCCGGTAAAACACGATTTTAACCTCTACGCACCTCTTCTCGACATCGATGGTTCACTTGTTGTGGTAGGACAAATCGGTCCTATGGAAGAGCCTATGACTGGTCCTCTCATCTTTGGAAGAAGAAGACTTAGTGGTTCACTCATTGGTGGAATTAAAGAGACTCAAGAAGTTTTAGACTTCTGTGCTGAACACGGAATTCACCCAGACTGTGAAATGATTAAGGCAGAAGAAATCAATAATGCCTGGGATACGCTACTAACAAGTAATCCGGCCCACCGTTTTGTTATTGATATGAGCTCACTCGAAGTTTAATGTAAGTATAAAGGTGACCATCCTCGTGGTGGTCACTCTTTTTCTTAGATTTCTAGCTTATTCTTAGGAAAAGAAAAGAACATACAAAAAGACCAAACTCCAGCATATTGAACAATTTCTCCCTTTTTTGGATCAGGAATAGATAAAGCGATCGCTACCATAATTAGGTACCAAAGGATTTGGGATGTTCTAGGAACAGGGACACAAAGTCGATCTCCAATCCAAGTCGCAATTTTCACTTTCTTGGCATAGGCAAAAGGATAAATCAGTGAATAGATAGCGACAGCAATTCCAAGGAAAAGTCCAAAGACCAATTTATTCACACTAACTCCATTTACATAGAGGTTATGAATAGTGATTTGCCCTTGAGAATTATTCTTTTGGAAAAAGTCTGTAATAGGAAGGTCAAAGATAAATTGCCCCCATCTAATCTTTTCCCCAAATCCGAAGAGGAAGAGAAGCCCAAAAAATGTATAAGTTCCCAAAACGAGCATATCCTTCATTTTAAAACCGGATTGGTAGGAGCGATAAAAGCTTTGCCCCATGAGAATAAAGAGGAGAAGCTGCTCCAAACTACAGACAAAGCCATTTCTTACAGTATAGACCCCTTGAAAGTAGGTTGGATTTACCACACTAAGAAAAAAACCATAGAGAACAATGAGAAGGGAGATCGGGAAGCCAAACTTTTCAATTTGAACCAAGTCATGAGACAGGTATTTCTTATATAAATTTATCATCTAAAAATTATGATTATCCAAGATTCGCTTGTAAATGATAATAAACTAGACATTTTAAGTAGGAATATAACTTTGATCGGTAAAATCAATTTTGCATGTATAAAAACTATTAAAAAACAGGTAAAATGGAGCGATCATATAAACAGGATTTAATGCAATGTTTTTGAAACCTAACCTTAAAATTGTAAGCATACTTACCCTCTTGACCCTGCTTTGCGCTTGCGCAACCTCTTCCCCAAAGAGCACCAGTAATTTTGAAGAGCAAATGACTCAGAATAATAAAGAACTCCAAGAGAATTTGGTCCTACAACTTAAATCGACCAAGGATGAAATTGTTAAAGAGATCAAGGAGACCCTTTATCAAGACCTTCTTACTAAAATAGAAAATACATCCACTCTTCCCAAAGGTGTTCTCAAAAAACAGAGGAAGGCCAAGCTTGCCCTAAAGAATAAAACCATCATTGGGAGAATTGAAAATATAGAGATTGATAATATTGGCTTTACCCTAAAGGCCCGAATAGATACGGGCGCCAAGACATGCTCCATGCATGCGGAAAATATTGTAGAGAAGCAAGTTGATGGGAGTGACTATATCCAATTCTTCTCAGAAAATACCAAGGGCATGAGGCAATCCTATTATAAGAAGGTTATCCGCAAACAAAAAGTGAAAAGCTCTAACGGAGAGGTCTCCGTTCGCTATGTTGTAAAAATGGCCATTAAGCTTGGGGGCACCCTTCATGAAGTCAACGTCAACCTCAATGATCGTGAAGATTTGCGCTATAACTTCCTTATCGGAAGAAACCTACTCATGGGTCAATACGTAGTAGACGTCTCACAGTCCCAGATTTTAGGTAAGTAATGAACCTCATTAAAAGAATTTCAATACTCCTGCTCTTTATCATTCCCATTTGGAGTATGTTCTATAAGAACTATATCGCTAAGATTGACCTTATCCCCTCTAGTGCAACAGGAAAATGGAACCTATCGGTGGACTACCCGTTGGCCAAGATTAGAGAAAAATTAGGAGAAAAGTACCTTGTAGACAAAGAAGTCGTGAAACTGCCCTTTAGTAATTCAACGGCCCTCCAGGATATCAGAAGTTTTTCTCTCTTAGATGGATCAAAGCCCCACTTTATCGATGATAAGGCCATCCATTTCTTTGAAATTCCAAGAAGTGAGTTTGAAGAAAAGGACAAGCTCACTCTTTTACTCAATGTCGAACTCTTGCATGAACCACAGGCAAGACCCTTAAAGACCAGAAAACTTGTGACTGAAGACCAAGCATACCTCAATGAACTCCTCAGTCTTGATATGCTCTCAGAAATAGAGATAGAACAACTCAAGCTCTTAAATACAAAAATCATTACTTTTGATGAAGAAAAAATTGATATCGCAAAAAAGATCTATGCCTTTATTGTTGAAGAATTCACCCTTGATGAAGGAATCAATAATCTAACCGAGGCCCTAACCCATTCAGCT
>JBFHGF010000225.1:0-5587 GCA_041583335.1 Bacteriovoracaceae bacterium | reverse complement strand
GCCCCCTCTGAACTGGACGCAACCCTGACCACCCCCTCTCAACGAGTAGAGAGAGTGTGGTCTGGGTTGCTAGTTTTCGGGGGCGTGGGTCCAGTGGAATAAGAGAGTTTAAAACGTAAATTTGGAGGATTTGATTTGGGGAAAGATAGAGGATTATCGAAAGAAGTAAGTCAGTATATTGATTCGGCGATTCAGGAAATGGTGAGAGAAAATATGTCTTTTAGAGAGGGAAGTTCATTACTTACTATTGATGAAGCGTCAAAAGTATTGAATGTAAAAGTGTCGTGGCTAAGGCAAGCCGTCTTTAGACGAGAAATTAAGCACGTTAAGCTTGGTGCCTTAGTTCGCTTTCGAGTCGAAGACTTACATAATCATATAAATAGTTGTCTTAAAGACTTTACTCCTTTGATCTAGGTTAGTGGTCATGTTATGGTCTTCGCTTGGAATGATCTTTACCATTCAAATAGAAAGTAGACGAGAAAGAGCGAAGACCCTTTTTTTATTCATTTAATAAAAGGAGTTTTCTATGCAAGTTATCAAAAGAAAAAATGGAACCACTTATTATAGAGAAAAAATCTATATAGATGGCAAACCTATGTATTCCCCACGCTTTAAGAAAAAGGGCGATGCCGTGAGATGGAAGGCCCGCTTTGAAGTTGAAAAAGCAAGCTATCTTGCTACAGGTATTAAACCAAAACTTCTTCGGGAAGTTGAACTTGTTACTCTTTATGACGAGGCCATCAATTGGCTCGAAACGAGAGTGAAATATCAACTTGCGACCAGAACTTATGAGTATTATGGGACTGCTTTGAAAAAGCATATTCTCCCCATGTTTGGAGATTTGTATCTTGATAAAATTCAGATAACTCACGCTCATCAGTTAATTGCTGCGCTTCTTGAGAAGGGGCACAATCCTAAAGGCGTTAATCTTATTCTTGGTGTTTTTAAGCGAGTGATGACTGAGGCCACTCGTGATGGAAAAATTGAGAAGAATCCTTTCCAATATTTGCGTGACCTGAAAGTTGCCCCACGTCCTGATGTGTATATGACAAGTGATGAAGTGAATCGTGTGCTTCAAGTCAGTCGAGGTCACTACTTTCATTCTTTGTTTTTAATTGCGGTAAATACAGGAATGCGAAGAGGGGAGATCGCTGGACTTTGTTGGGATAAGGTAAACTTTAGAACGAGCCTGATCGAGATAGCGCGTCTGCGTGATCGAAATGGGCTTGGAGAGCGAACGAAGACTTTTCAAAGTCGACGCTTTCTTCCCATGAATGCGGTCGTTAAATCCCACCTACTGGAACTTCAGTCAAAAGCTGCGAGTGATCTCGTGATCATTGACTTTAAGAAGGGTGAACCCTTTGATGTGAATCATTTGGGGCGTCACTTTAAGAAGTTTCTTAAAAAGGCAGGGCTTTCCCAACACTTTCGCTTTCATGATCTGCGCCATACTTTTGCCAGTCACTTCATGATGAATGGAGGCAATATTTACGATCTTCAAAAGATGCTGGGACATTCTAGTTTAGAGATGACTCAGCGTTACGCGCACCTTGCGCCAGAGCACTTAGTGGCGGCGTCAAATGTGGTTAATTTTGGATCGTCGATGGTAGAGAGGAAATTGAGTTTGACGAGTTCAAGCTAGGCTTTAGGGCCACCGTGTGAATTTTGGGAGCCTATATAGGGCCAAATCGAAATTTTTAATTGTAAGTAATGGAATTTGAAGAGGAAATTTTAAATGGTGCCCGGGACTGGACTTGAACCAGCACGGCTTGCGCCACACGCCCCTCAAGCGTGCGTGTCTACCAATTTCACCACCCGGGCATTAATCTTCGAAGAGGATCAATTTCTTGATTCTCAATGAAATGAGGAATTGTATTATGAGATAAATGGTTGGGGATTGTCTAGTTATTTCTTCTGTTTAGGGATAAAAAGCTCTACTTCATCGAGATAATATTTGATGCGCTGATTAACTTCTTCCAGAATTCTCATCTTCTTTTTCAGGTCTACACTTCTGGAGAATTCTTGAGCGAGGAGTTCTTCGGGAAGTTTCATCTTTCCCACAACCTTGGCCAGCACACTCTTGGCCTCCTCGTTTTCCATATTGGTTGTTATATCTTCAAATTCATTTAGGAGATCTTCAAGGGGATCATCGATGGATTCAGAGCTATAGAGTTCAGCTTCATTGAGCAGCTCTTGGATCGCGTCGTTATCCTCACGCACTCCCTCTTTAGAAAGCTGGGGGAAGAGTACGACATTTTCATTGGTGGTTGTTGATTCTTTCATGTTGCCTTGAGTTCCTAATGCTTTGGGGTCCATTTAGGGCCCGTTATTCTTATAGAGCAAGCTCTAGGCCAGAAGTGAAATTAATTTTCTCGCGATATTAATAACTTAAGTTATTGGAGAAGGATTAAAATATTTCCAACTGCTCAGAATCTAATCACTATTAACAGAAATTAGACCTGCTCTCCCTCTATTTTGCCCTGAAAAGAGGCGTGACTACAGAGAGGATGGAATAATTTCGAGGGGTGTTCAATATTGAGACGACTTCAGGTTTTTTATTTACTCAGAGGCATTTAAAGCTGGAAATAAACTGATCCCAAGTCTCCTGCAGGTTAGTGAGCCTTTGAGGCGTTACAAGGAAGCTGAGGTTAATCAGAGCACCTGGACACTTGATGAGCCAGTCCTCTTCGATATAGGCCTGAGAGGCCATAGTGTATTCCACGCGATTGTAGAGGTGAGGGGCACTGAGCTTCTTGCTTTGTTGTCCCAGTTGAGAAGCGGTGAGCACACCTTCTTTTGAATTGATCCATTCCTTCTTATTTTCTAGGTACTGAGGCAGGGCCTTCTTCTCTTGTTCAAAATCCCATTTCTTCTTGGCCACTAAATCAAGTTTAATCACTGGTCTTGGCCCAGAAGTCTCGGGTCCAATCCAAGTAATATCTCCTCCATGAAAACCTTCGACCTTTTGCCATGAAGGGAGTTTCAGCGTTTTTAATTTAGTTTTTCTAAGGGTTATTTGTTGAACTTCAGCAAATGTTAAATAGGGCATATTTAAAATAAAGAAAAAGAGTATGAATCGTTTCATTTTTATTCCTATTTGTAGATATTTCTTTAAGTAATTTTCTCATTTGTGACGAGAAAAATACAAGAGAGAAATTATAGGTTATGAACAATTTTTATTTTAAGTCACTATTTATATTCATTTCTTTAGTCGTCGCGACTTCAACTTTTTCGCAAGAGTTTGGTGGCAACGTCGAGGAGCTTTTGGTTAAGTTTGAAAACCACTGCGTGCAAACGAAGGTCGATCAAATTGACCAAGACCAGTGTGATGAACTTCTCAATGAGATGGCCTTGACCCTTGAAGAAAATGGAGTGGATAAAGAACAAGCAGCGCAAGTGATTGCGGGGCTTACTCCTACTTGTAATCCTAAAGTTGAGCAAGATGCCAGTGTCGATGACATTGCAGGACTTACTACCAGCATGGAAGACGCCACTCTTAAAATGTCTTGTACTGAAGAAGACCAAGAGGAAGTGGCCTCCAGTTGCCACCAAGATCTTATGTGTAACCTCGGTCGCTCTGTAGTGACCGCTGTGGATAAGATTGCTCCCGACTTTATCGCCAATCGTGTACGTGACTCTCTTGGTGCTACGGCCAGTGCACTTGGTGCGAATAAGAAGTGTATTGATAGTGATGGTAGTGACTGTTTAACTGAAGTGGTTACCTCCTTTGTGGCCAATATTGTAGGAACTCTCAACACTTTAAAAGATGTGGCATCGGCCGCATTGAAGTCAGTATGGAGTTTAAAGGATTATATCTTTAAGAAAAGTGATGATATGCACGCCGCTGCAAATTCTACGACTAGTGAAATATCTAAGTTTATCGATAGTCCTGGTGATTATATTGTCGAAAAATTTATGAAGGCCAAGAATGCAATTGATGGTTGGATTAAAAAAGAAGTCTTTTGTCAAAAGTGGGAAGGTACTCCTCATATAGGTGAGTGTACTGAACCTTTAGAGTCTTATAGTTGTTTAAATTGTAATGATGGCCTGAATGCTTTCTGTGCAGGGGCAGGGGTATTTGCTTCTGAGGCCTTTATTGCAGTTTCTACCGCCGGAACTCTGACGGCCGCAAATATCGCAATGAAGGCGGGAGTTCGCCTTGGTGCCGCTGCTGCGACGAAGGCGGCCGCAAGAATCTCGGCAAAGGTTCCTGCTCTTGGACGTGTTGCGGGAGAGTCAAGTCATGTGGCCCGTGTCGCTTCGAAGAGCGTTAAGGTATCCCTTGCGACTCTACAAAAAGTGAGTGAGTCTATTGCCGCTTATAAGAAAAGAATTGGAGAAGGGGCCGTAACCAAGCACTTTGTCGAAGTGGTCGAAAAGGTTCAAGCTGCGGCAAGTGTCGTAACTATACCACTGCGCTATTTTGATGATGTGGCCGAAAGAACGATGAGGAAGGTTGTTGCCCGTGCTTCTCTAAAAAAGGGATCCGATCCCATGTCTCATTTCATCAGAGCGGCCGCTCGTTATGAACGCACGAAAATGGTTGATCTCTTGAGACGTGGTGAAAACCTCAGCAATAACCATCGTGGTCTCTTTGCCACAAAGGTCATCAGGCGTGCCTGGGGACATACCGGTTCAAGTCATCTCAGTTCTAGAAATTCTAGTAGATGGGAGGGACACTCAAATCCAAGAAGTACTCCTTCAAATCGTAGTGGAGGAAGACAGAGTGAGAGAAGTCATTCAAGAGAAGATCGCTTTGAAGCTGGCTCCGGTAAGAGCGAAGAACGCAGTGGAGTTAAGCATGAACCTACGGAAAGTGAATCCGAAAATAAAGGAAGTTCAGCTGGACTTGTTGCTACAAATTTAACTCCGAAGAAAAGCTCTATCGTCAGGGCGACACGCTATGCCATTGGACTTGATCTCGCCGCAAAAGTTGCTCGTGGGCTTAGTGAAGCAGGAGGTATAGAACCAACGGAACTTCTCACTCCTATGGCCGCAAGTGAAATCGTCAATGGTACAGGCACTATTGAAAAGTCTAGTGGACTAGATCGTGGTCAAATGGATCGTAGTGCCATTGAAAGAAGAACAGGTCACCGCTTTGATGGGCCACAGGAAGCTCAGCATTTCGCCGAGGCCATGAAGTCGCAGTATTCAGATGAATCTAAACGCACACAAATCGTAGATTCCATTAAGGCCAAGGGTTATTCAGCATCGGCCGCAGAGAAAATCTATGAATCAGAAAAGAGTTTCTATAATCAGAACTTCTTAAATGATAATCAGGCGGCCATTGCAAGGGCCTTTAATGGCAGTGCTTCTCGTAGATCTAGTTCTGAAATAGATCAAACCGATAATCTCGTTGCCGATATTCAAAAGCAAATTAAAGACCTAGAGGCCGAGCTCGATGGAGAGGGAAGTAAGAGACCCAGCGATGATAATTTGAATGTTCAAAATCGTATAGTTCCTAGTGCCACTCCTACGGCCACTCCCTCGCCGGGGCCATCTGGTAGGGGAAGTGTTTCGATGCCTTCATCTTTAGGAGGTGGAAGTGGAGGTGGATCATATTCTCCTCAGGACAGTGTTCGTCGTG
>JBFHGF010000224.1:0-5611 GCA_041583335.1 Bacteriovoracaceae bacterium | reverse complement strand
GATGAAAGATCTGGAACTCTTCCATCCCGATCGTCTTGCTGGACGTATTCTCGATATGGGAGATGTGGTTTCTCTCGTCGAAAAAGCGGAAGAGGCCATTGATCAAAATGAAGCTGAATCCATGATGAAGCGAATGGAGAAAGGTCACTTCACCGTGGAAGACTTCATGAAGCAAATGGATATGATTAAGAATCTCGGTTCTATGGGCTCTATTCTTAAGATGATTCCTGGTATGGGAGGGGCCCTCAGACAAATGGGCGACCTCTCTCCTGCGGAAGATGAGATGAAGAAGATGCGAGTGATTATCGACTCGATGACGCAGGAAGAACGTCAAAATTATAAAGTGATTAAAGAGTCGCGCATCCAAAGAATCGCCAAGGGTTCAGGAAATGATGTGAAGTCAGTACAAGACTTCTTGGCCAAATTTCGTCAGATGGAAAAGATGATGGGCGGAATGATGCAGATGATGAAAGGGGGCATGGGTGGCATGCCAGGGATGCCTGGAATGGGCGGACAACCTGGATTCAGACAACAGGCCGGGGGCAATCCAATGGAAGGTCTCATGGGTGGTAAGAAGAAAAAGAAAGGAAAGAAGAAAGGCCCTTGGGGTGGAGGATTCTTTTCTTAATCATTTTTTATATTTTTTAAGATCTATTCTTTATTCAGGGAGGAGGCCTTCACCGTCTTCTCCTGGAACATCCGCTTCGATCTCGATAGGGTCACACTGATAGGCCTTTGTTTTGGAGCGGCCCCTTACTTTCCAGCGCTTGTAACACTTCAATTTAATGATCACTTCTTCTGTATCGGCCTTGGTGCTGATTTTCTGGCGAACAGTACTTTCGATGAGGGCGGTATTGTTGTAGCTCATTTTGAGCCCTGGAGCCCCTCTTTGGGGGATGATGACTTTCTGGGCCCCTAAAACTTGAAGTGGGGAGAGGCACAGGACGAATAGAGCAACCCAAAGATGTAATTTCATAATTTTATTGTATCGCAAAAGGAAGACTCTTAGAAAGATTATCCTGTATTTTCTACCTCTTTTTGTTGACTTATCTCTTCATTTTGCTTATTTTCATCCCCTAATATTATATTGGACCAATTTGTAGGAGAAGTTCATGGTAGTTATCAGACTCCAACGCGGTGGTAGAACGCACAGTCCTGTTTATACAATTGTAGCAGCAGATAAAAGAAATGCTCGTAACGGACGTTTTCTTGAAAGACTAGGACAATACAACCCTCAAGCTGAAGGTGCAGAAGTACTTAATGGTGTAAAAGCTGAAAGTATCAAAGCATGGCTTGATAAAGGTGCTGTACTTAGTGACACTGTAAGAACATTGCTAAAGAAAGCTAAAGTAGAATTATAATAATTCTACTTTAGTATTTTTTTGTAATGACAGCTGGGCAAGTTCCAGCTGAACGTTAATTTTTATCTCTAAAAGAGAGTGTTATGAGTGAATTAAAAGACTTAATGGAATACGTAACCAAGCATCTTGTGGATATCCCAGAAGAAGTTAAAGTTAACGAGATCGTAGGTGAACAAACTACCGTTATCGAGCTCAATGTTGACAAGACTGATCTTGGTAAAGTTATCGGTAAGAAAGGACGTACCGCTCAAGCTTTGAGAACTATTCTTAATGCAGCTTCTACAAAATTGAAGAAGCGTTCCGTTCTAGAAATTATCGAATAATTTCCCATCAAATTTGTGGACCTCGTCCGCCGAGTTTATAAAGGCCAAACACTGGACCTTTAGATATATGAAGCGGTTAAGAGGTCCTTTATTCTTTAGAATTATCTCAGTTCCGATTATAATTGAATGATTATATAAGGAGCAAAGTTCATGGACATTTCAGAGTGTAAAGTCCTCATTGTAGATGATGAAGTCGATCTCGCCGATCTTGTTGCTGAGTCATTTGAGTTGGAAGGGTTTTCTACGGATAAAACTTTTAGTGCAGAAGAGGCATTAGAGAAATGTCGTGCTCAACACTATGATGTGGTTTTATCTGATCAGCATATGACGGGAATGAATGGAAATGAACTCTTTGATCAATTGCGATCTTTGGTTGAGAAACCTTTTCTCTTTTATTTGTGTACAGGTGATATGGATGTGG
Organism: Bacteriovoracaceae bacterium; assembly: GCA_041583335.1. Classification (GTDB taxonomy): domain Bacteria; phylum Bdellovibrionota; class Bacteriovoracia; order Bacteriovoracales; family Bacteriovoracaceae. Next base: position 3,506 of record JBFHGF010000224.1, on the reverse strand, counting down.
AGCCGGAAGATTTTAAGGCCCGTGGTGGTGCAGATCTTATATCTAAGCCGTACGATCTCTTTGGCCTAATCGCACGGATTGGGGAAGACTTAAAGAATCTTTAAAGTCCGTAGGTTTTAGGCATTACCTTTATCGTCACTATTTTCCACTGATTTTGTGGCCGCTGTTGAAGAAGGATCTTCTTCCTTCATCCCTTTTTTGAAGTTCGTCAGGGCCTTACCCATAGAGCTACCCAGTTCGGGGAGTTTCTTTCCTCCGAAGAGAAGAACAACTACGGCCAATAAGATGAGGGCCTCTCCCATTCCTAAACCAAACATATTTTATCCTTTTAAACTTTGTTAAATGTTATTTACTCTTTCTCACCGGGCCTGCCGGGTCATAGCTTCAGCAACGGCCGGTGCTTCTATTTTACGTTCTTCGTAACTATCTACCAAGTTTTAATTAATATACACGAGATAGGGGCATGGTATAGGCGCCTGGAGCGTAGTTAAGTCTCCGTTTTTCAAGAAGTTCTTTGAAGGTCTTGTGCCCATTAGACTTAGAGCAGTAGGGGTAGATGGCAATGCCTCCTCTTGGAGTAAATTCGCCAATAACTTCGATAAACTTGGGTTTCATTAGATTATAGAGGTCATTACAGATTTTTTGCACGCAATCCTCATGGAAGTCGCCATGATTCCTAAAACTAAAGAGATAGAGCTTCAGGGACTTGGATTCGACCATTTTCTTGTCCGCGATATAGTTGATGTAGATGCGAGCAAAGTCGGGCTGACCTGTTTTGGGGCAAAGGCTAGTGAATTCGGAGCATAGGAAGGTGGTCCAGGCAATATCTCCTGGGTTTTTGTTGTCAAAGGCCTCGAGAACATCGGGGGCGTAGTCAGTGGGGTAGTCGGTGTGGGACTCGCCAAGGGAGAAGTCTTTGAGTTCTGTGGCGTTGCGGCCTTTGTTCACTTTCTTATTCTCTTTCTTGATTATTTTTTGGGTTTTTTTCTTTAGTGCTTTTGCCACGGTTGTCTCCAAATAAGTCTAATCATTTCCCTCGGTTTAACATACTCATTAGGTGAACCTTGTGCTAAGGTTCGAACCCAATAGTGTTAAAAAAGTATGATTAAACCCATTATCGGCTGAAGTAAAGATTCAGTTGAATTTTTTGGGAACATAAGAGGGAGATGTCTATGACTTCTGAGAAGAATCCTTCTCAACAGCGTAAGACTAAGGTTGTACTGGTTCAATTGGGTTCACCCAAATCAACTAAAGTTTCTCATGTGAGAGAATATCTAAGAGAATTTCTTGGAGATCCCAGGGTTGTCGATATCAATCCTTTCCTTTGGAAAATCATTCTTCATCTCTTTGTGCTGCCTTTTCGACCTAAGCGTAGTGCGCAGGCCTACTCAAGAATATGGGATAAAGAGTCTCAGAGTTTTCCTCTCATTACCATTACGGAAACCTTTGCCAAGAAAGTGGCGGCGGCCATTCCCGCCCATGCTAGGGACTATATTGAAGTTAATCATGCCTTCTTACTATCTCCTCCTCGGGTTTCGGATGTGTGGGATTCTTGGGAAGAGGATTTGAAGAACTCTGAAAATCCGGCCACCAAACTCTTGGCCATTCCTATGTTTCCTCAATATTCGGAAGCGACTATCGCTAGTGGTATGGATGGCTTTGCTCACGAATTAGGAAAGAGGGTGAAGATTCCTCCCTTTGAGTTCTTTACTGACTTTCATCGGGCGAAGTGTTTTATCGATGCTTCCGTCAGGCAGATTAATTCTTATTTAAAAGATTTCAAAGAGCGTGATGGGTCCACAGATGAGTTGGTCATCAGCTTCCATGGTATTCCTAAGCGGCGTGTGATTCAAAAAGAAGATCCTTATTATCGCCATTGCTTTGAAACGTTTAAGCTCTTGGTCGATCGCATTGAGGGCATTGAGCGCGAACATATCCACATGACCTTTCAGTCGCGCTTTGGCTCTGAGGAGTGGTTAACTCCCTATACCGATGGATACTGCTGTGATTTAGTTAAGTCAGGACGCAAGAATATTGCGCTCTATTGTCCGGCCTTCGTGGCCGATTGTTTAGAGACTGTAGACGAAATTGGCAATGAGTTAGGAGAAGAGCTGCATGAGCTAGGGGGCAAGGTTCAATTTATCCCTTGCCTCAATGATAATGATGATTGGTGTGAAGGCTTTGCCGAGTTGATCACCCATCACTGTGAATCGAGCGCTCAAGAAATTTATAATCAATACTATCACTTTGAAAAAGAGGACTATACAGAAATGGAAGAAGTAAAAATGGATAATCCTGGTCTTACACCACAGGCCAAGGGGACTTTGAAAATTGTTTTCCTAACGCTTTTCTTGGATTTGATTGGGTTCTCTATTATTTTTCCGCTCTTTCCGGCCTTGGCCAAACACTACTTAACCGTAGATGCCGATAACTTCTTTTTAAAGACGATCTTTGGTTCAATTGCTCACTTCACTAAACTCGGCGGCGCGGATATGAATGCCATCGTTCTCTTCGGTGGTGCTCTTGGGGCCATTTATAGTTTACTTCAATTTATCGCTGCTCCCATTTGGGGCACGATTTCCGATCGCATCGGAAGAAAGCCGGTTCTTATGATCTCTGTTTTCTTCTTGGCCTTGAGTTATTTGCTGTGGTTCTTTAGTGGTTCTTTTACGCTTCTTATCCTCGCTCGCTTCATCGGTGGGATTATGGGAGGGAATATTTCTACTGCAACAGCGGTAGTCGGGGATGTGACCTCACGCGAGAACCGTTCTCGTGGGATGGCGATTATTGGAATTGCCTTTGCTTTTGGTTTTATCATTGGCCCAGCGATGGGGGGGATTCTCTCCCTTGTGGACCTCACCAAAATTTATCCCTCTTGGGCCAACTTTGGAGTGAACCCTTTTAGTATGCCTGCGGCGCTGGCCTTTATTCTTTCGGCCCTTAACTTCGTATGGCTATGGAAGAAGTTTGATGAAACTCTTCCTCCTGAAAAGAGGGGACATCGTGAATCAGATCGTAGCATTAATCCCTTGGTGCTCTTTAAGCCACTACCTTATGAAGGGGTGAACCTCACCAACTTTGGATACTTTCTCTTTTTGATGGCCTTTTCAGGAATGGAATTTACCCTTACTTTCTTGGCAGCGGAGAGGCTGAAGTATTCTTCCATGGATAATGCTTATATGTTTATCTTCATTGGCTTTCTTATTGCCTTTGTCCAAGGGGGCTATGTCAGAAGAAAGGCCCATCAGGTGGGAGAGAAGAAAATGGCGCTACAAGGACTCGTCTTCTTAGTGCCAGGTCTGGTGGCCATTGGTTTTGCTTACTCGTCTTGGATGCTCTATCTCGGATTGTTCTTCCTCGCGGTGGGAAGTTCGATGGCGACGCCAACACTTACCAGTTTGGTGAGTCTCTATACACCTTCTGAGGATCAAGGAAAGAGTGTGGGAATTTTTAGATCCCTTGGTGCTTTGGCCCGTGTGATTGGACCTATTCTGGCTTCTCTTCTT
>JBFHGF010000223.1:0-5630 GCA_041583335.1 Bacteriovoracaceae bacterium | reverse complement strand
GCAACAACGAAACACTTGGAGTTCTAAATGTCTAAAATTATTGCAGTTGCTAATCAAAAGGGCGGCGTGGGGAAGACGACTACGGCGATTAATCTTGCAGCGTGTCTAGCAGTAGCTGAGAAAAAAACTCTACTAATCGATCTCGATCCACAAGGTAATGCCAGTGTAGGTGTTGGCCTTGATAAAGAATCTTTCGAAGAGAAGAATATTTACCATGCGATTATTGGTAAAGAAGCCTTGAAAGACTGTATTTACCATACAGAACTACCAAATTTTGATGTCTGCCCAGCAGATCAAGACCTAATTGGTGCAGAAATTGAACTGGTAAGTGAGTTCGCAAGAGAGCATAAGCTTAAGGCGGCCATAGAGACCGTTAAAAAGGATTATGACTATATCATTATAGATTGCTTACCCTCGCTAAACGTATTGGCCGTAAACGCCCTTACAGCGTGTGATAGCGTGATTGTTCCTTTGCAGACAGAGTATTATGCAATGGAGGGGTTGGCACAACTTCTCAATACAATCAGACTTGTACGTTCATCTTTAAATCCAAATTTGGATCTAGAGGGAATTCTTCTAACTATGTTTGATTCGAGAACATCTCTACATAAGCAAGTAGCGACAGAAGTACAAACTCACTTTGGCGATAAAGTATTTGAAACCATTATTCCAAGAAATGTGAAAATTTCTGAAAGTCCATCTTTTGGGAAGCCCATTATTCTTTATGATATTGAATCTAAAGGTAGCCAAGCTTATTTAAACTTAGCGAAAGAACTCATTATGAAAAATAGAGTAGAGGCACCTAAGGAAGAAGTAGAGCTAGATTACACTGTTCCAGAAATTCCAGAGGAATTTAAAAATCAGAACGGCAACTCTAATCAGCCAACCATTCAGTAGAGGAGGAATAAGAAATGGCAAAGAAATTAGCATTAGGAAAAGGTATTGCTTCTCTTATTCAAGATTCTCCCAATGAAATTTTAAAAGCTTCATTAGCGGATTCTACTACGGGAAAAGAAGAGGTAGCGAATAGAGAAAAAACACAAAAAGTAGATATTGAGGCAGGTCCAGCATTAATTGATATTAATGAAATTAAAGCGAATCCAAATCAACCGCGTAAAATTTTTAAAGAAAAAGATTTGAATGAGCTTTGTGAGTCCATTAAAGAAAATGGAATCATTCAACCACTCGTTGTGGTTAAAGCTGAAAAAGGATTTGAGCTTGTTGCAGGTGAGAGAAGGTTAAGGGCAGCTAAAATGGCCGGACTTGAAAAAGTTCCAGCTGTTATTAAGAAAATTACAGAACGTGAAAAAATGGTAATCTCCATTATTGAAAACGTTCAACGTTCAGATCTTAACTGTGTTGAAGAGGCCCTTGCATACTACCAACTTATGAATGAATTTGACTTAACTCAAGAAGAGGTAAGTAAACGTTTAGGAAAAGAGCGATCAACAATTGCTAACTTTCTTAGAATTCTAAAATTACCAAGACCAGTTATTGAACAACTTCAAAAAGAGGAACTTAGTTTTGGGCACGCTAAAGTACTGGCCGGTGAGAAAGATAGAGAAAAATGTATTCGCGTAGCTAATCAAGCGATTGCAGAATCCCTCTCTATTAGAGAAGTTGAAAAGCTTTTGAAGAAAAAGGTTACTGAGCCAAAAGAAAAACAAAAGAAATACTTTGATGAAAAACTCGTTCAATTAAAAGATACACTCGAGCAAAAAACAGGTTATCATTTTGATATTAAATCAAAGAAAGCAGGCAAGGGTGAAATTGTCATTAAATACACAAATGAAGCTGAGTTCAATGATATCTATGCTTATCTTTTAAAGCGCTAAGTATTGCGAAAAAAAGTGGTCCCATAGGACCACTAAAACCATGGAGATTGCCGCAGTGAGACAGAAAGGTGAAATTTCGGCCATCATTGAAGAGGGCTGTAAATTTGAAGGAAATTTAAGTTTTAACGGAGTGGCACGAATTGCAGGAATCGTGAATGGATCTGTATTTTCTAATGATACAGTGATTGTCTCTGAAGGTGCTGTAGTCAATGCTGATATCAATGCTAATGTAATCCTTATCAGTGGCACTGTGAAAGGTAATATTAAGGCCAGTAGTAGAGTAGAAATTATTAAGCCGGCCAGATTTGAGGGTACCATTACAACACCAAGTTTAATTGTTGAGGAAGGGGTGATTTTCCACGGTACAACAAAAATGTAAAAACTAGGTGTTGTTTCGCAGGGTATGAATAAATTTTGATGATCAAAATGCGCACAGCAGAAACAACGTCAAAACGGCAAATAATCTACAAAGTAAACCGTTAAACACTTTGACAAATCTATCTCCGATGACTACATATAAGGTTCAATTTATAGGTTCTGCACAGACGTACTTTCAATAGGAACGGTGTGCTCTACTGGAGATAGAATAATTATGGATAAAATCATCCAGATCTTTGTGAAATTAGGTGTCGATCAATCTATTTTCTATCAGTTTGCAATTTTTGCAGTCATCTTTTTTCTTCTCAAAACTGTATTTTTCAACAAGCTACTTTTTGTTCTTCAGACTCGTGAGTCCAAGACAACAAAGTTAGAAGAAGGAGCAGGGGATAAGTTTAAAGAAGCCGATAAATTAGCGAAGAAATTTGATGAAGAAGTTCAGAAAACAAATGAAGTTGTTCATCAAAGAATATCTGAAAGAAAATCAAGCGCTCTAAAAACAATAGAGCAAACTCAAAAGACTACAGAAGATAAAATCTTGAAGTCTTTCGAAGAACGTAAAGCTGAAGTTGTAGCTTCTATCGAAGCAAACAAAGCTGAAATTCTTTCTAAGGCTGATGAACTATCAGAGAAACTCGTAGATAAAATAACTAACTAAGAGATAGGTAAGAAATGAAAGTACTCGTAGCTTTGATTACTCTTGTAAGTACCGCTTATGCAGGTGGAAGTGGTGCAGGTCACGCAAGCGTAGCTGATCTTATGTGGCCGGCAATCAACTTTGTATTATTGGCCAGTTTTCTCATTTGGAAAGTTAAAAAGCCATTAAGAGAAATGTTTGAAAAAAATGCGAATGATGTGAAATATATTTTCGAACACGCTGAAAAGAAAGATAAAGAAGCCACAATCAAACTTACTGCTCTTCAAGAGAAGATGGGTAATCTTGAAGGTGAAAAAAATAAAATCATGAAGTCTGCAGAAAAAGAAGCAGATGATTTTATTGCGAAAGCAGAAAGAGAATCAAAAGATTATTTAAGAAGACTTGAAGCTGACTCTGATAGCAAGCTTGAGCATGAGAAAGCATCACGCGTTGCTCAGCTTGAAGAAAACCTAGTGGATGAAGTTATCGCAAAAGCAAAAAGTAAAATTGGTAGCGATACAAGTCTTAGCGATAAAGTAAGTAAGAAACTAATTTCACAAATTAGATAGGTAGAATATGAAAGAATCAATTGTTGCAAGAGCATATGCAAAGTCGATTTATGCATTAGGTGAAGAGCAGAATGTTGATGTTACTGGTGAACTTACAAAGTTAACCGAAGTAATCAACGAAAATAACGATCTCGAAACAGTAATGTTTTTAGATGTATTCACTATTGAAGAAAAAGAAGCTGTTATTGGAGATGTCCTATCTAAGCTAGGTACAGCAACTCTAGTAAAAAATGTAATAAGCTTTCTTATGCAAGAGCAAAGAATTGGGCTATTGCCTATTATCTTTAAAGAGCTAGTCGTAATCGATGATCATAAAAAAGGGTTTATCCGTGGTGTAATCGAAGGGCGAGAAGATGAAGCGAGCTCAGAAGTAGCTGATAAAATTGTTGCTTACTTAACAGAGAAAATTGGTGTTAAACCAGTGCTTACATATAAAAAGAATGAAAACTTAACTGCAGGCTACAGAGTAACTGTTGAAGACCTACAGTTAGATGCAACTATTGATAATCAATTTAATAAATTAAAATCGGAAATACTTAATTCCTAGTAAAGAAGAGGTATAGTGATGTCTATCAATCCAGAAGAAATTTCAAGCATCATTAAGGACAGAATTGCTAATTTTGAAAGCAGACTTCAAGTAGATGAAGTAGGAACTGTTTTGACTGTTGGTGACGGGATTGCCCGTATTTTTGGCCTTAAAAACGTAATGGCCGGAGAACTTGTAGAGTTCGACGGTGGTACAAAAGGTATGGTTCTTAACTTAGAAACTAATAACGTTGGGGTAGCTATCCTTGCGGATGATGTTTCAATTAAGGAAGGAACAACTGTTAAAAGAACAGAGAAAATCGTTGAAGTTCCAACTGGTGACGCTCTTCTAGGAAGAGTAGTAAATGCACTTGGTGAAGCAATTGACGGTATGGGTGAAATCAAGTCTGAAACTACAAGAAACGTTGAAGTAAAGGCTCCTGGGATTATCGCTCGTAAGCCAGTTCATGAGCCAATGCAAACAGGTATTAAAGCTATCGACTCTATGATCCCAATTGGTCGTGGACAACGTGAGCTTATTATTGGTGACCGTAAGACTGGTAAAACGGCTGTTGCACTTGACACCATCATTAATCAAAAAGGTAAGGACGTTGTTTGTATCTACGTAGCTGTAGGACAAAAACAATCAACAGTTCGCCAAGTTGTTCAAAAGCTTACTGAAGCTGGAGCAATGGGATACACAACTGTAGTTTCTGCAACTGCATCTAACTCTGCACCTCTTCAATATCTTGCTCCATTTACTGGTGCAACGATGGGTGAGCACTATAGAGATGCCGGTAAGCACGTATTGATCATTTTTGATGATTTAACAAAACAAGCAAACGCTTATCGTCAGATGTCTCTTCTTCTTCGTCGTCCTCCAGGTCGTGAAGCATATCCTGGAGATGTTTTCTATCTTCACTCAAGACTACTAGAGCGTGCATGTAAATTATCTGATGAGCTTGGTGCCGGTTCAATGACAGCCCTTCCTGTTATTGAAACTCAAGAGGGTGACGTATCGGCCTTCGTACCAACAAACGTAATTTCAATTACAGATGGTCAGATTTATCTTGAATCAGATCTATTCAATTCTGGTATTCGTCCTGCGGTAAACGTTGGTCTTTCGGTATCTAGGGTTGGAGGTTCTGCTCAGATTAAAGCTATGAAAAAAGTAGCAGGTACTCTTCGTCTTGATCTTGCTCAGTATCGTGAACTTGCTGCCTTTGCAGCGTTTGGGTCTGATCTTGATGATGCTACACAAAAGCAACTTTCTCGTGGTGAGCGTCTTGTTGAATTACTTAAACAAGGTCAGTATGTACCAATGGACGTAATCGACCAAGTTATTGTGATTTTTGCTGCAACAAAAGGTCTATTTGATGTTGTACCAACTGCAAAAATTGGTGAAGCTGAAAAAGAACTTCTTGAGCACGTACACTCACAACACGCTGGACTTGTTGAAGGTATTAGAAATGAAAAAGCTATTTCTGATGATAACGGAAAAGCTCTTACTGATATTGTTAACAAGTTTCTATCTTCAAGGAACTTTTAAGATTAGGTAGCTGAAATGGCGAATATTAAAGATCTGAAAAAGAAAATTAAAAGTACCAAGGGAACGCTGAAGATTACTTCTGCGATGAAATTGGTATCTGCAGCTAAATTGGCAAAGGCTCAGGCGGCGATTCAAAG
>JBFHGF010000222.1:0-5646 GCA_041583335.1 Bacteriovoracaceae bacterium | reverse complement strand
CGTCGTTTCATTCAGATGTATGCCAATGTTGTAATGGGCTTTAACACATCGATTTTAGAACATACTCTTGAAGACCTTAAAGATGCTCGTGAAGTAAAAGAAGATACGGAACTTACGGCCGCGGACTGGAAAGAATTAGTTGCGGTTTATAAGAGAATTATCCTTGAAGACAGTGGGAAGTCTTTCCCACAAAATCCTATGGATCAACTTTGGGAGGCCATTGCTGCGGTATTTGGTTCTTGGAATAACCCTCGTGCCATTAAGTACCGTGAGATTAACGATATTCCTCATGACTGGGGAACAGCAGTGAATGTTCAGTCCATGGTCTTTGGAAATATGGGAGAGGATTCGGGAACAGGTGTTTGCTTTACTCGTGATCCTAGTACGGGGGAGAGAGTATTCTTTGGTGAGTATTTGATGAATGCTCAAGGGGAAGATGTGGTTGCCGGAATCAGGACTCCAGCTCCTATCAATGACTCTTCTAAAAATGAATCCAATAAAGGTCTTAAGACACTTGAGGAAGTTCAAAAGTCATCTTACGACAAACTTGTTGAAATCTATCACAAGCTTGAAGAACATTATAAAGACATGCAAGATATTGAGTTCACCATTGAAAATACAGAACTCTATATTCTTCAAACTCGTAACGGTAAGCGTACTGCAGCTGCAGCCGTTAAGATTGCTGCCGATTTGGTTAAAGAAGGTTTATTAGACAAGAAAGAGGCCATCCTTCGTGTTAATCCAGAAGACCTCAATCAGTTGCTTCACCCTAGGTTAGATCCTAGTGCAGAGAAAATGGTTCTGACCTCTGGGCTTCCGGCTTCTCCTGGAGCGGCATCTGGTCATATTTGTTTTAACTCAGAAACGGCAACTCATCGAGCGGAAGCTGGTGAGGCGGTAATTCTAGTACGCCAAGAAACTTCTCCCGAAGATATCGGGGGGATGGTTGCCTCTAAAGGGATTCTTACTGCACGCGGAGGGATGACTTCTCACGCGGCCGTTGTGGCCCGTGGAATGGGGAAGCCTTGTGTGGCCGGTTGTAGTGAAGTAAGTATTAACTACGCTACTGGTGAAATGAAAGTTGGTGGAAAAGTATTTAAAGATGGCGATCCTCTAACGATTGATGGGGGTACTGGTGAGGTGATGGAAGGAATGGTTCCAACTATTGCTGCTGAAATCAGTGATGAGTTCGCTTCATTTATGAAGTGGGCCGATGAATATAGAAAGTTAGGTGTTCGCACCAATGCAGATAACCCGGAAGATTCTGAGGTTGCTCTTAATTTTGGAGCAGAAGGAATTGGGCTTTGTCGTACCGAGCATATGTTTTTTGCTCCAGAGAGAATCCTTGCTGTTCGTGAGATGATCTTTGCTCAAGACCAAGCGGAAAGAGAAAAAGCCTTAGAAAAAATTCTTCCCTTTCAAAGAGAAGATTTTCTTGGGATCTTTAAAGTCATGGATGGAAAGCCGGTTAATATCCGTCTTCTCGATCCTCCTTTGCACGAATTTCTTCCTCATGAAAAAGAAGAAGTGCAAGAGCTTGCCGAATACTTGAAAATTTCAGTTGAAGAAGTGGAAGCACGTGGAGAAAGGCTGAAGGAGTTCAACCCTATGCTTGGGCATCGTGGTTGTCGTTTGGCCGTAACTTTCCCTGAAATTTATAAAATGCAAACTCGCGCGATTATGGAAGCTGCCGTCGAATCACAAAATGCTGGAATTAAAGTTTATCCAGAAATTATGATTCCTCTTGTCGCTCTTGCCAGCGAACTTGAACTTCTTCGTACAGATGTTGAAGAAGTGGTCGCTACTGTTTTTAAAGAGAAAGGAGCTGAGGTTAAGCATAAAATTGGGACTATGATCGAACTTCCTCGTGCCGCGATTACGGCCGCAGATATTGCTCATCACGCAGACTTCTTTTCTTTTGGGACAAATGATCTTACACAAACGACATTCGGTCTTTCTCGTGATGACTCAGGAAAATTTCTTCCTTATTATACGAAAAAAGGTCTCTTTGCCGTTGATCCCTTTGTGGCCCTTGATCAAGAAGGAGTTGGTTTCCTTGTTGAACATGCGGTTCGCGAAGGAAAGAAGACTAAGTCTGATATGCATATGGGAATTTGTGGAGAACATGGTGGAGAGCCAAGTTCAGTTGAATTCTGCCATAAAGCAGGACTTGATTATGTAAGCTGTTCTCCTTTTAGAGTTCCGATTGCAAGACTGGCCGCCGCTCAAGCCGCGGTAAAAGAGAGTAAGTAAGTCCGTGTTGGACAGCTTTAAAAATACAATTCAAATGCAGTGGCCTGCTCAAGATTTTGATCATCTTGGGTTGGCCATTTTTAATTTAAAAGAGCAAAGCTTTGAGCTTTGTGAATTTCACCAAGGGGAAGAAAAGCAGATTCCCCACTTCTACTTTGACTTGGCCAGTCTCACCAAACCGCTGACTATGGGGGCCCTTGCCCTAAAAAAACCTGACCTCTTTACTGGAGACAAAAAGCTTTTACTAGAGCACCGAGGTGGACTTCCGGCTTGGGCCATTCTTGGGAAAAAGAGCTGGCGTGAGACGGTAGAGCGTTTTGAGATTAAAGAAGGGGAGACTCTCTACTCTGACCTCTCAATGCTGCGTTTAATGCTAATTATCGAGCAGGAGACGGGGACATCTCTACAGGAACTTTCCTCTTTTTACTGGAATAATGAAATGTGTTTTTGGAAGGATCTTCCTGAAGAGGCCATTTGTCCTGATACAGGGTTTCGTCATCGCACTGTGATCAACGGTGAAGTCAATGATGATAATTGCTATAAAATAAATCGATTTTGCTCCCATGCTGGACTCTTTGCAACCTTGGAGGGAGCGGTGAAGTCATTGCTCAATTTAGAGAGAGAAGTTCAACTAACCTCCTTTATGGACAAAGAACTTGGTCGTGAGCACGGACGTTTCCTATGGGGCTGGGATACGGTTTCTGACCCTCAAAATACTCTTGCAGGTCCAGGAGCATCCAAATTTACTTTTGGTCATCTCGGATTTACGGGAACTTCCCTTTGGATCGATAGCAAAACGGGGAAAGGGTGGATTCTGCTAACCAATGCCACTCGTAGGTATTGGTTCCATCGTAAGGCCCTCAATGAATTGAGAAAGTCGCTCGGTGCCCTTGTTTGGGCCTAATCCTATAAGAATACTCAGCTTTAATGCTCAAGTTTACCTAAAGATATTCTCTTTTTTGACGAAAAGAGATTGATATTTATCTATGAGGAGAGTCCTTGATGAAGGTTACTTGGTCTATAGTATTGCTTTCTCTTTTTATTTTTTCTTGCTCTCATTACGAGCAAGTGCCCAAATATTATTCTTATGAGAGTAGGGAATCCGGTGTACGTGAGCTCGCCTCAGATACAAGCTGTGCAGATATTCTCAAACGTGTTCTCTCTAACCAAGAAGATGATTTTTTAACCGTACGCAGATCCCTCTTTGGAAAGATGGAAAATCTTGATGATAGCGAGAGGTTTGGCCTTATAAATGCCATTGAGAGTTTTAGCTTTGTTGATTATAAATTCGCCTCGCGTGAACTCGATGAGATTAGGACTAAGGCCGTAAAGCTTGAAGAAGCGACCTTTCCCTTTGCCTTCAATGAAGGGGGAAGTTCAAATTACAAAGAAAAAGGAAAAAAAGGATTTGCTGCCGTTGTAAATTTATTCAAGACGAGAAAGGTTCAAGGCTATGAAGAAGTCCTTCTCGTTAAAGAAGGAGGAGGAGCCTATATTCCTCCTCAAGGAAAGCAGAAGGCTTTTGAAAATTTCTTAGATGCAAGAATGTGGCTAACCGAAAGAGCACCGGCTTTTGATCTCGAGAGTCTTCTTGAAACTCACCGTCTGATGATGAAGGGGGGAGTGGAAAAAGTTCCTGATGAGAATTTAGGGGTGATCCGCAATAATAATTGGTATGGAAATGTTCCTAGTGGTTCAGCCATTTCAAAAGAAGAATATGAAGTTGTAAAGGCCAATCCCTACCTCGACTACTCTGAACTAAGTGAGAGATCGATCAATGGCACAACAAAGTATGCAGGGAAAATTTATTATCCAACGATTAATAATGTTAAGCCTGAGGTTCTCGAGCGTATTCAAGATTCACACCCAGAAGTCTATGCTAAAATTCTCGAGCATCAAGAGACGAATAGTGGGGGCACGAATCAAGAATTAACTCGAAATATGGTTAACGCCCTAACCGAAGAGCGCCTCAATTGGTTTGTTCTACAAAGGGATCAGATTGGAGAAATAGATAGTTCTGAAAAATTTTCGGAACTCATTGATTTAATTGCAACCCTTCAAAGAGATGTCGTATCGATTCACCCCTTTCCCAATGGAAATGGGCGCACGACAAGAGAATTTCTACTCAACTATGCTCTTATTAGAGAGGGCTTTTTTCCACCAAGAATTTCAGATCCCAATCTGGATATGTACTCATCTCTTGAGGACTGGAAGGAAATCATTGTAAGAGGGATTGAGTCAACAGAGCGCCTCTACAGTGACCTCTCCAATCGAATTGATCTCGGTCTCGATATTTCAAATTCTCCAGAGCTTTATCTACCTTACTTTAAGAGAACGGCAGATCTGGATCTTAAAAAGTATGGTCGCTCCGATATTTATGACAATGATCGTGTGGCCGACGTTGATGCGCGCCAGTTCCTCGTTTTCCTTGATTATTACCTTAAAGAAAAGCCTGAGGTTAAGGAACTATTGAGCTCTAAGCCTGAACAGGCCTTGAGAAGAATTGAATCTGATTATGCTGACTTCTTTAAGAGGAATAATGTCGATTATGTTCATAAAAAAGAGGGACTCCAAGAAGTTTCGCTCTTCTTTGTCGACGATGATTTTAAGTCACTCTTTGGTAACAACACTTATACTCACTATGATGTTTGGAAAGCAAAGATGGATCAGTGGTATATGGACCAAACCGTTTGGCGTGGTCTTTCCTATCGCAATAAAGAGATGTCGGAAGATGAAATCGTAGGAATGTTTTCACAGTTCCACTATCAAATGACATCTAATAATGTTGCAAGAAAGATCAATGCAAGTACTCCCCAAGAGAATATTAAAAAACTAGTTTTTGAAGATTTTGACCAATTCAATGATGACCTCTATGGAGAGGGAATTGTGGAAATGGCCAAAGACCACTCGGAGACAGGTCCAAAGTATGGCGTGTCCTATGGATATTCCACTTCAAAGAATAGAACGGTTGGAAAGGCATTTTCCATGGGAGCTATGGTCGTCGCTGAATATGGTAAACATGCCGAGCCAGAACTTCAGGCCCTTCTTAAGTCTCGAATCCTCATTGGTGCAAAACGCGCAAAGAAGGATGTTGATCTGGGAAGACTCAAGCAAGTGCGATCCGAATTTTCTTATAAGTATGGACGCCAGCAAGAAGTTATGGGGATTGGTGCAACTGAACCCGATGCTATCGAAGTGGTACAAACAATCGATGCACAAGGGGATGTGATCTTAAGCTATGTTCGTAATAAACACGACCCTGCTAAGATTCATATTTATGCTTCAGAGGCCGATGATGTCGATGATGCTGACGAAGCAACACTTGTGAAGATTATTACCTTAGAGTAAAATCAATAGCTTTGCATTCCAGCAATATTTGAATTTCGTGGGAGG
>JBFHGF010000221.1:0-5686 GCA_041583335.1 Bacteriovoracaceae bacterium | reverse complement strand
ATCACCACCAGCACAAAAACCTTTATCCCCTGCACCAGATAGAAAGAGCCGCTCTATACTATCATCACAAGAAATCTCTAAAAGGTTCTGCCGAAGTTCAGAAATAATTTCATCATTTAACACATTGAGCTTCTTCGGCCTATTAAGGGAGAGCTCAGAGCAATGGCCAAAATCATTTCTCAATACTGTATTTCCCATATAACTTTTCTCCATGATTACAAAAAAGGCCCTCATTAGAGGGCCTTAATTTAATATTCAATAACGAATCTTTGCTATTATTTTTTTGGAGCTTCGTCTTTAACGATCTCAAGAAGTTCAACATCAAATACAAGAGTTGCACCACCTGGAATTTTTGGAGGAGCACCATTGTCTCCATAAGCAAGCTCAGAAGGAATAACAAGTCTGATCTTCCCACCTTCTTTAATTTTTTGAACACCTTCAGTCCAACCTTTAATCACACGATTAAGAGGAAAAGTTACCGGCTGTCCACGATCTTTTGAAGAATCAAAAACTTCACCAGTGGTAAGTGTTCCATGGTAGTGAACTTTTACTTTATCTGTTTCTTTTGGGTTGGCCCCTTTTCCTTCTTCGATAACTTTATAAGCAAGACCAGAATCTGTTACTTGAACTCCAGTTTCTTTCTTAAATTTTTCGAGATAGGCCTTACCTTTATCTTTCTCACCATCAGCTTTCTTAGACATTCTTTCAGAGAAAAGCTTTTGGATTTTCATACGGTACTCATCTACTTTTACTTGAGGCTCAGAACCTTTAACAGAATCCTTGAAACCCATCGTGTAGGCCGTAACTTCTTCTTCAGAAAGACCAAGGTCTTTCATCTTTGTCCCCATGGTATGACCTACCGTATAGAATACTTTAAGTTCATCATTGGTTAAACTTACTTTCTTTTCCTTGTTACATGAAAACAGAACAAGTCCTGCAGTCATGAGAAAAATAATCTTCTTCATAAACCTTCCTTTTTTGGTCTTAACGTAACTGATAATAGATTAGCTTCCCTGTAAACTAATATCAAGACCTTAAATGAAAGGAATTAATGTCACTTTGTTAAATTTTTGAAAATTTTTAGAAATTAGTGACCGTAGGAATCAAAGAGTTCCACTCATTGAATGAAAGTGTCACTTTAGAAAACTCGGGTAATTTTATCCACTTTGAAGACCAATAAGTCGATTCGGCCATGGGATGAAATTTTTGAATATCGTTGAGCAACGTACGTGAGTTTGAGAGAATCAGTACCGGTTGATACTTGGACAATTTATATTTTACTTCTGGTGAAATCCCCACCACCGAAATATTGCGAGGAATCCACTCCCTCAATTGCTCCGCTCTACATAGCTCTGCACTGGAGCACGTTACAAGTAGTGTCATTTTCAATTCTTCTAAAGCGGTATATATCTGGAAGAGTTCAGGCAGCAAGGCCATTTGCAGGGACATTCTCTGAGCACTCGTGGTGCCATTCAAATGGCGTTGATCTGCAAAGAAAATATCTCTTGAGAGAATAACCACAGAGTTTTTATGATAATCCACACCTGGAACAAGGAATTTAATCTTTAAAAGAGCAATCTTTAAAGACTGCTTACCTTCTAATACGAGGTTACGCCCCTGATTAATCACTCTTCCTCGTGGCGATAGCTCTGAGTTAACTTCACTTACTTGGGCAACACGATCAAGTTCTTCAATTGAACTACACCCAGACAAAAGTCCCATGGCCATGAATATGAATATAAGAGAAATAATAGAGAGCTTCTTCATAGTCTACTCAATAACCTACTTATCTAAAACCCAGCATCATCAAGGGCCTCATTGGCCAGCTGATCACACTTTTCATTTTGTGGGTGGCCACTATGACCCTTTACCCAAAAATATTGAATGTCATTAAAATGCGAAGAAACTTCATCTAATTCTTGCCACTGAAGTACATTTTCAGGGGTCTTTCCATCGGCCTTCTTCCAGCCTCTACGCTTCCATCCAGCAACCCATGACTTAAGCCCATCCACCACATATTTAGAGTCACTCACCAAGGCGATAGGTCCAGTGGTACCAAACTCTTGTTCGATAAACTTGAGGGCCTCAATGGCCCCTTGGAGCTCCATGCGATTATTGGTCGTGTTCACCTCAACACCACTGGCCTCGTAAACCACAAGGCCTTCGATGTCTTGAACCACACTGCCCCAAGCACCAGGGCCGGGGTTACCACGACAGGCACCATCAGAAAAAGCGTAATAAGCAAATTCGCGCCCGAGCTTTGGAACGGCAAAGTCAGAACTCGCCGTAATTTCTTTTTGAATTTCAGCTTCCGAGATATAAGTGGCCATTTCTTCAAGACCTAGATTTCCATATTCTGAAAATTGTTTTTTAAGTGTGGAAAGGGCACTTTGCACTTTCTTCTTCTGGGAGGGGCTGAGGATGATCTTTTCTTTTTGCGTCACGACATTATCTTTAGTTAGTCAGTTAATGAGTTCATTCAAATAAAAACAACGCAAGACACCGTAGAAATTGATACTGGAAATCTTGCGCTAAATAATAGACTATAGGCTCCATTTTGAATAGAATTTTGTGCTAAAATGCTCTCTGATCAGAGATACTCAAAGGATCATAAATTTGGATACTGAATATTCCATTAAAGTCTATAAGCAATATTTCAACTTCGCTTCCTCTCACTTTCTCATCTTTAAAGATGGAACGAGAGAGCCTCTTCACGGCCACAACTATCGTGTTCAACTTAAGGGAGAGGCCTGTCAACTTGAAGGTGATATGGTTTTTGATTTCTTAGATATCAAACCTATTGTAAGAGAGGTTTGCGATAGCTTAGATCACCGATTACTTATTCCCGAACAAAACCCCATGCTTGATATCAAACTCGAAGATGGAAGCTACCGCTTAACACCGCCAGATGGAAAAGCGTTTATTATCCCAGAGGATGATGTGCTCTTGCTTCCCATCCCCAATACAAGTGCTGAGCGCTTGGCCATTTATCTGGCCAAACGAATCCATCACTTAGTGAGAGAGAGGTATAATTTCAACTTTCCCAAACTAGAAATTGAGGTGGAGGAAACTCCAGGTCAATGCGCAGTCTATACCTACCAATCATAATAAGGATCCTATGAATTTTACGAGTCTAAGATCAGGAACAAGTGTTGAAGGTTCAGAAATTGAGGCCTTTAGAAGTGACAAAAAAGATAGCACCTACTGCTACCTCATGGCCGGTGTTCACGGCGACGAAGTTGAGGGTGTTTATGTTCTTCAAGAGCTCTATAAATGGCTTCAAGAAGAAGATATCCAAAATGTATCTTTCATTGTTATTCCCATTTTAAATGTAGACGGCTACCGTGCGGGAAACCGCACCAATGCCCATGGAGTGGACCTCAATCGCAACCTCCCTTCCCAGAACTGGGAGTCCGAAGTAAAAGAGCCCAAGTACAATCCAGGAACAGCGGCAATGAGTGAACCAGAGAACCAATTTCTCGATGCTCTCTTTGCTAAATTCCCTCCCCATCTGATCCTCTCCTTTCATTCGTGGAAACCTATTTTAAATTACAATTCAGACTGTAAAGATGTCGCTGACTTCTTGGCCCAATACAACCATTACCCTGTAGAAGGAGATATCGGTTACCCAACCCCAGGTAGTCTCGGCAACTACGCTCCGGAAAAATACAACTCTCCCGTCCTTACCTTCGAGTGCCCCACATTAAGTGACGACATCGACTTGAAATCAATCTGGGAAGAGAATGAAAAGGGATTAAAACTCCTGCTTAGATCAGAGCTCATCCATAAGAAATAGAAATAAAAAAAGGCCTCATATTATATAAAGAGGCCTTTTTTATAGATTGAATTTCTTTCTTTATTAACTAGCTTTTGTAAACTTGATTACTTCAACTGGACAAGCATCAGCAGCTTCTTCAATTTTAAGTCCATCATTAAGTGGAGCATCAGGTCTAATAAGACAAGTATCACTTGTCACTTCAAATACTTCAGGATAGATGGCCTCACAGGCATTACAAACGATACAACCTGGATCAATCCAAACTTTAGAAATTTCGTAATTGGCCTTGGCCTCACCACCAGCGGCTCCACCGGCAGCAGCAAACTCACCGGCAAATTCAGGATTTGTTGCCAATCTAATCGTCTTAGAACTTTGAGGCAGAGGATCGGCAATAAAAGATCTCTGAACTGTTGTGTATACAGGTTTAGCTGGAGCACCAGGTAGTTCTGCTTCGAAAGACTTAACCGTATCAACGGCCTGAGCAAGCATCTTTTTAAACTTAGCACCTTTGTAGCTAAAGAATTGGCTAATTCCGTCTTTTGTTGAAATCACTTCAACTTCAACCGTAGCATTATCTAATCCATTGGCCGCAAGAAGCTTAATCATTCCCTTACCCATATAGGCATCACGAGCAAAGTCAGAACTTGCAACTGCAAATTCACGAGAAACTTCAACCTGTGTAGGCGAACCAAAGGGGTTGAAAAGTCTTACTTTTACCTTATCAAATTTGGCAGGTTCACGAGCGGCATTCCAAGAGAAAGAGAAAGCAAAACCTTCATTACCAAATTCTGATTTCAAGAACTCAAGGCGTGGGCGCGCAAAAAGAAAGTGTAAAGCACCTGAAAGAAGGCTAAATACACCAACGTTGATAACTAGACCAATAGCTGCAATTGCGGCAATTGCCATAGCAATAAAAGTCGTATTCACTATAACTCCTCATCCCTAAACGTATAAAACAATATGATTATAATTCGTATCATAGGTAATATAAAAGAAGCCCGATAAAAAGGCCAAACATTTCAAGAGCTTAACCGAGAATTTTTCTTAGATATTCTTTCGACTAAAATTACACGCATTATGCTTTGAATCAATAGCACTAATGATGGGGACCTAGGGCCGATTAGACTTCAATGCCCAAAGAAGAGTATTCATTTTAACTTCTCCTGCGCCATTGTAATCCACTAGGCCAATCAAATAATTTTTATGAAAGGCCCAAAAAGAAGCTACACTATTGCCAAGCTCAAGGCCAAAAAGGACGCGTCCTTGAAGGAGATCCAAAGTCTGCTTGGCCGAGGCTTCAAATTTCTGAAGAGGAACGACTTGATCCGGTGCATAGGCCAAAAGCTCCTCTTTCTCCATAAAATTATCGGGAGCAAGAGAATCATCAAGCCTGAGTTCTCCGATTTGATCACGAATGAGTTGGACCAAATGCCCGTGGCCATCTAAATATTCAAGCATATCTTGCCACAGAGTGCGAATATAGGTGCCGTTACTGACCTTGGCCGCAAAAGAAACCTGCAGAGGATTGGCCGTAGGATTTTCAAGTAAAGTCAGATCATAAATATGGCGCTTTACAGGAGGTTTATCAATGAAAACCCCTTCCCGAGCATACTCATAGAGAGGCTTTCCCTCATGCTTAACGGCACTAAAGTAAGGAGGAGCTTGCCAATACTCTCCTTGCAGTTCCTTGGCCTGTGAAGCAATGCTTTGGTAAAGAGAAGGGAGATCAGAGTCAGAAACCTCAACCGAGCTCATCCCATCCCCATCGCAATCTCCTGTATAAGTTTTCACTCCAATATTTCCTAGGGCCTGATAATGCTTGGGTAATTCTTCTTGGATCAAGGCCATGAGCTTCATCGCCTTTCCCGTTCCCACGAGTAAAAGACCTTCAGCAAAGGGGTCAAGAGT
>JBFHGF010000220.1:0-5746 GCA_041583335.1 Bacteriovoracaceae bacterium | reverse complement strand
GGCAAGATCTTTCACACAATCTCTACGAATAAAATCAAGGTTCCAAACTTCTTTGGCCAAGAAGATGGCCTCTTCAATGTAGAATAACTCATTACTTCTCAATTCAATTTGTCCTTCCTCTTTTAAAGTCGAGAGAAAGAACTGAAAGCTTGGAGAAGCAAAGAAGCGCTTATTCCTTTGGGAAGTTTTTGGATAGGGATTAGGGTAGAGAAAGAAAAGTCCTTCAAAGAATTGATGAGCGGCTTCTTTGTGGGGGTAGAGCCAATGGAGGGCATCCTCAAAAATGGGAGTTACATGGCCAAGCTTTTGGTGCTCAATTCTGCGTTTGAACTTTTCAAACTTCTCCTTTGTTCTTTCACAGGCCAAGAGATGAAGCTCAGGGTTTTGCTTGGCAAAGAGAACGGGGTGAAGTCCGGCACCACAACCTACCTCTAGATAAACTGGTGCGGAGGTTTGTGGCCAAGGTGAAGAATCTACAGGGAGAGGTAAGTGAGAACCGTCGAAATTTCCACGATTTATCTTTGCTAGCAGCTTTTGTGCGTATTGTTCGAGTTCCATACTTTACTATTAATCTCTGTGTTGTTTTACTTAGGGTATAAATTTAATAAAGGTATAGTATGAAATCTCAGATATTGAAATATGCAGTGGCCATCTTTGCTCAATTTATCTTCATTGTTACTTCAAGTTGTGCAAGTACCTACCGTATTTATAGCCCTGAGAATGCTCAATTTATTCCCAATCAAGAGGCCTTCGATTCTATGGCCCAAGCCGAGGTCGTTGTTCTTGGAGAAACCCACTATGAAAAAGCGGTTCAACAAGCTGAGGGATGGGCCCTCGAACAGCTCTCCTTGAGGAACCCGTCTTTTCAAATGGCCTGGGAATTTCTAAATCATGAAGATCAAAATGAATTGCAAACAAGTTTTGATGAATTTGTTGCCAATCAAATGAGTGCCTCTGAGTGGATTGCAAAATGGTTTCCCAATAACTCTAGTACCCATGAAGTTTATCTTCCTATGTATGAAGTGGCGAAGAAGTACAGTCAGAAAGTTATGGGAACCAATGCCCCTCGTACCCTAAAGCAGAGGCTGATGAATGGTGGCCGTACTGTTTTGGATACAGATGCGGAAGTTTGGCCTTTTCTCTCGAGAGTAAAGCAAGCTCCTAAGCAATACCTTGAGCGCTTTAAAGAGGTTATGGGTGGCCATGCCGATGGGCAAACGATTGAGAAGTACTACCTTGCTCAATTCTATACAGATGCTTATATGGCCAATGCCATCTCATCTCATGTGGTGGATGGGCCAGTTATGATGGTTGTGGGCCACTTTCATTCTGACTACGGACATGGACTTCCTTTTTATTTAAAAGATCTTGGAATTAAAGGTCTCGTCAATATCAGAATCGTTGATGCTAGCAATCTATCGCAACAAGAGTTGGAACAGGATCTTCAACCTCACCCTCAGTACGGTGCTCTCGGGGATTATATCCTCGTGATTCAATAGATTGTTATAAGTCTCGCCAAAAATCTTCGTGATAATTGAAGCGGCATAGCTTTGCTACTGTTTGAAGATAGTCATGAAGCTTTGGTGAGAATTGAAATTCGGGAAAAACATACATTCCCCAAATATGCGACGCCACCATTATATCCCAAATCGTTAATTCCTGGGCCTGATTATAGAAAGGGCCTATCTTCGATTCAAGTTCTATGAGTAGAGGGGCCAGTTCATCTAAGAACTGTTGCTTATTTTGAATGAGTTTATGAAAAGGTCCTCTTTTTAAAGATTTCTTTTGAATAAAGTACTCTCTCGCTTCAGGATTAAATTCTTTTGACCAAGCCCAGTAGGGCATGCAGAGGTTGTGGACGGGCTTGCCCAAGCGATTAAGAAGATCTTCGACTTCCTCAAGTTCGGTTTTATTTTCGAGCAGGTGAAGCTTTAGTGCTTGGTGATGGTCAAGAGAAGCGATGATATCGAGTGATTCATTCATCGCTTGATCTCCATTCTTTAGAATAGGGAGCATCTTCTTTTGGCACAGCTTAATAGGGGTTTCTTCGTCGTTATAAGGTAGAGGTTGGGAAGTATAATTCACATTTAAATGTCCAAGGGCCATGCGCACACGAATGCAGAAAGGGCAGTGGATATAGTGGTAAAGTGTAATCATATCAACCTCTTAAGTTGTTTCCTCTAAATAAAAAGAACCCACGTTGGTGGCAAAAGGATACTATATATTTCAATAGCTTATGATACCACTAAAATTTTTTCAAAATCAAAGACCGCAACATCAAAATAGTTATAAATTTCTGGCAAGAAAATGGAGATGATTACCCGTTGGATTGATGGGTAATAGGAGGGATTAATCATGCTTAAATTGATGAAGACAAATTTAATTGCAGCGATTCTTTTTACTTTTATTTTAGGACTTGCTTCTGCAAATGCGGCCAAATCTAAAATTCTTATTGTGACCAATGATAAAGACAATTCATACTATGACCTCTTTCTTGAACTCGATGCAGATCAAAATGCAAAAGGTCTATCAATGTATGACCGCGATAAAGACGAGTGGGTTCAATTCGAAGTGCGAGACCTTTCAAATGGAGTTGATCTTAAAAAAGAAGGGCACTACCAAGTGATCATTCTTAAGTCTAATGACTTTGAACATGATCGTGGCGGTCACTTTCTTATCGACTACCTTTCCAACGGAATCACCGGCAAGAGGGAAGACCTAGAGATTACGATCGACTTTGATGGTACCTCTTGGAAGGCCTACCATCGTGGAGTTGAGATTAAGCAACTCGACTTCAAGGTAAAAAAAGTTTTTGGCAAAACAGTTGGTATCGATAGAGTTGAAATCCAAGAGTAAATATAAGTAGTAGACCAAAAGAATCTTCTAAAGAGAATACTTCTCAGGGCCATTCGATCAAGTTACTATATATAAGTAATTAGATTGATTGGCCTTTTTTATGTGGAGTATTCATGGAGCTCATTTTTAAGGATAAGCGCTTTTGGCCCTTGTTTTGGACCCAATTTGCAGGAGCGCTTAACGATAATTTTTTTAAAAATGCACTCGTCATCCTCATCACTTATCAATCGGTTCAAGTGGCCGGCCTTTCGCCTCTACTTCTCGTTCCTCTTTGTGGGGGAATCTTTGTTTTTCCTTTCTTCCTTTTTTCCGCAACGGCGGGACAATTGGCCGATAAGTATCAGAAGGCAACGCTGATTAAGTGGATCAAATTTTTTGAGATCGTCATTATGGGCTTGGCCAGTTTAGGCTTTGCTCTAGGGAACTATTCTCTATTGCTCTTTGTTCTCTTTTTAATGGGCATGCAGTCCTCCTTCTTTGGACCCATTAAGTACAGCATTATTCCAAGTTTGGTGACAAGAGATCATCTTGTTCTCGGTAATGCCTATGTTTCGGGTGGAACATTTATTGCCATTCTCTTAGGGACGATTCTTGGAGGAAGCTTTGTTGATTTCTCGAATTATGTATTGGCCTTGAGCTTAGGGCTTCTAGGCTTTGCCGCCATTGGTTTTATTTTCAGTTTAAAAATTGTGGATGTTCCAATTCCCCATAGTGAAAATTTAAAAGTGGATTACACATTCTTTCGCCCTACTTGGAATATTTTAAAGCTCACCATGAGGGATAAAGTGGTCTTTCGTACGGTTCTTGGAGTGAGCTGGTACTGGTTCCTAGGCTCTGCAATCCTCTCCGTCTTACCCACGATTGTTAAGAACCTCTTGCTCGGAGGTACGGAAGTAGCAACTCTATTTTTGGCGATTTTTACGGTAGGTATGGGATTAGGAAGCTATTTTACCGAGCGTATTTCACGCACAAAGGTCGAAATAGGTTTGGTGCCGATGAGCGCTCTGGGCATGTCCATCGCTCTCATTTTTATCTACTTTGGTTTACGTGACCTTACTTTTATACATGAAAGTGATGCGCTCCTAGGACTAAGTGGATTCTTTGCCCATCCTAAGAATATTCTCATCTCCTTCTACCTCTTGGCCGTTGCTATTTTTGGGGGAGGCTATATCGTTCCGCAGATGTCTTATATGCAAGTGGTGGCCAAACCTAATGAGCTCTCTCAAACTATTGCGGGAAATAATATTTGGAATGCTCTCTTGATGGTTGGTGCCGCTGGCCTAGTGATGGTCTTAAATAAGACCATTGGTATTGCGGGCTCTATTCTCGTTCTTGCGCTATCTAATATCGTGGTGGCCTTTCTCTTGTATATCCACTACAGCGAGGAGACCTTGCGTATTTGGATGCGCTTTTTTTCCAAAATTTTCTACCGAGTTGAAGTCCTCGGAACAGAGCACTTTCCACAGGATGGGCCGGTAGTTCTCGTTTCTAATCACGTGAGTTTTGTGGATTGGATGTTGCTGATGGGCGCTCTTGATCGTCCCATTCACTTTGTGATCGATTATAATTATTACTATGCTCCAACTGGACCTTTTTGGTTTCGCCAAGCGGGCCTTGTTCCCATTGCGACTCGTAAGGAGAGTGAAGAGGTACTTAAGAAGGCCTTTGATCTCATCTATGAGGATCTCGATCGAAACTCTGTGGTCGGTCTCTTCCCTGAAGGTTGGATCACCCGTACGGGAGATATGAGAAAGTTTCAACCAGGGATTACAAAGATTCTTCGCAATCGTCCCGTGCCTGTTGTGATGGCCGCTATTGATGGCCTTTGGGGAAGTATCTTTAGTTTCCAAGGAGGGAAGGTTATTTTAAAGCGACCCAATATATTTAGACGCAGAGTGACTCTAACTTTTTCTGCACCTATTAAACCTGAGGATTTTGATTTAATTCAATCACGTGAGTGGATTAAAACGAGGGTTTCGCATTATAATGATAGTATCTAAAAAAGGATTTTTGATATGAAACTAAAATGGAATTTAGGATTAGTGCTTTGTTTATTGGCGATGACTTCTTGTGGACAAAAGGCCGATAAAGAAGAAGAGGTGACAGGGGTTCAAAATGTTAACGCCTATGACTTTACAACTCCCATGAATGAAGAGCAGCTTTTAACCGATGATGAATTTGGTATTGCAAAGAATATTTGTTCTTCCTTTCAAAGTATGAGGGCCTTCATAGCAGCTCAAAGTTCTGGGCTAAGCTTAGACTTTAGAGTGGAGAAGAAGTTTTGTGGTAACTCTAGTTTGAAAGAGCACCAAGAGGGAGCAAGTTTAAATTATTCACGCAGCGAAGGCGTTTCCATGACGGCAAACTCAAGAAACACTTCCCTGGCCACTGATGTTCTCTCCGATCGCCACCAACGGCTCGCTGGAATTTGTGCCGATGTTCTTGCGGATAAGAAACCAAGTAACACAATTGTGGATGGGGTTCTTAAGTATCAAGTGAACTTCTTTAGTAACGCCAATTACGAATGGATTCAAATTGCTGAGTTTAAAAAAGACGATGCTGGGGTCTACTATCCCTATCTTATTGAAAAAGCTGGAATCGTAACAGAATATGCTAGCTCTAGAAGTGAGGCCTATGGTTTCACAAAATTTCGCGCAATTCACAGACCATGTCCAAATAAAACAAATACTTACACTCTTCAAGAGTGGTTGTAAGAAAAAAAATTATTTAGAGCTTAAGTTACTTACTTCACTTTACCGTGCAGATAAGGGTTATTTCTTATCGGTGAAGTGGTAAATGAAGAGATTTAATTGGATTGTTCCTGTTGTTGTATTTTTAATTTCAAACCAAAGTTATGCCGAATCTAATCGTGGTGGTATTTTCAAGCTCG
>JBFHGF010000219.1:0-5770 GCA_041583335.1 Bacteriovoracaceae bacterium | reverse complement strand
CAGTAGATTTTATGCTTTTCAAATTTTGGTTGGGTCACTTTCTTATTAAAGGAACCATCATCAGTGAGGATAAGTAGGCCTTCACTATCTTTATCTAAGCGACCGGCAGCATAGACTCCTTTGGGAAAATTAAATTCACTCAACGTTCTCTGACCTTCTACTTCTTGAGTAAATTGGCTGAGAACTCCAAAGGGCTTATTAAAAACGATATATTTCATCATAATCTTTAATCAAAGAAAGTCAGGGGTAAGGAACCATAGAAGATCACTTCATTTGATGTCAACTCCCCACTATAGACGACACTTCCTAGGCCTGAGTATTTGTCATAAGTAATACTACGATAACCGAGATTAAAACTCAGTAGAGGAAGGGCCTTAAGGCCAACTCCAACAGCGTATCCACTGGCCCCACTGAATCTCTCACTGCCCATATCGATCTCTCCACTTAGGTAGTAGGTCATCCAACCTCTTATGAGAAGAGGAAAGTCATAGCCGAGAAAGAGTCCAATTTGCGAACGATCTGCATCTAATTTTTGGGCCACACCAGGTCCTTCTTTTTGCATGGTAAATTTTTGCAGACTATAGTCGAGACCGACCATCGCACCAAACCACTGGTAACCCAGGCGTCCGCCGTAGGTGGCCGTGGAGAAGGAGTAATCATAGGTGGCAGTATCGAGTTTGGCCTCTCCCCCTGCTCCAATAGAGAGTCCAAGATAAGGTTCGACCAAAACACTGGCCTGGGCCTGATTGGCCAATACAAAGAGTCCTAGTAGTCCGGCCACTAAGATTTTAAATAAAGTATCCATACTTTCCCCTTTAAACGATACGTTCAGTATACACCGAGCGGGAAAGTTTCTAAAAAAAAAGGCCCACAAAAGTGGGCCTTTCAATACGCATTATTTAACTAAAAAACATTCTAGAAAAGTTCGAAGTTAAGTGGAATAGATACAGAAAGAAGCATCTCTCCAAGACGAGCATCGGCAGCTGAAGTTACTCCGGCCGCTGATTCAGACTCATCATATTTAACTAATCTATACTCAAGGTTGATGGCCACAAGAGGATAACCTGTGTAGCTAGCACCAAAAGCATAACCACTTCCAGAAGTGAATTTACTATCGTTATCGTAAGAGATCTCACCCATGAAGTAGTAAGTTGCCCAAATTCTCATAGGAACAGGAAGGTTATATCCAAGGAAAACCCCTACCTGATGCTTATTAACATCTTCATCGGCACTAGGGATAATGGATGTTCCAGAAAGTCTCTGACCTGAAAGAGTGGCCAATTGGTAACTGGCATCAAGTCCAAGATTGATATCCCATAGGCTATACCCAGCTCTTAGACCGGCAACAGGAGAAACTCCATATTCAAAATCAGTTCTTACGGTTCCTGATTTTTGGTGACCGTTACCACCAAAACCTAGGCCCAAGTAAGGCTCAACGAGAACGCCAGCTTGTGCATTAAGGCCAACAATAGTAGCAACGAGTAGGATTAGTCCCTTAAGTGTTTTATTCGTGTTCATGATTTAATCTCTCCTTATCCTTTTTTAATTTAACCCATCAAAAAACTTGGTCTTTTTTCTAGGGTGAAAAAATCCCCACTTTCTAACTTCACCTTAATCAATTGAGATTCCATTAAAAAGTGGGGACCTAAAATTCCGTCTTTAAATTAGATCAGACCGAGTTCTTTTACGGCCTGTCTTTCTTCCTTGAGCTCATTAAGTGTTGTATTGAATTTTTCTGTTCCAAATTCATTGTGGGTAATCCCTTCAACAACTTTAACCACACCATTTTCGGTACGACATGGGTAAGAGAAGATAAGACCTTCATCCACACCGTACTGCCCTTGAGAGGCCAGACATACCGAGTATGTTTCACCAGCAGGAGTATCGTGAGTTAAGTTGTAAATTCCTTGAACGGCAGCATTGGCAGCAGAAGCGGCTGAAGAAGCTCCACGAGCTTGAATAATAGCAGCTCCACGCTTTTGTACTGTTTCAATGAACTCGCCTTTTAACCATGCTTCATCAGTAATGACTTCAGCAGCAGGTTTTCCACTGATCGTTGTATTGTAGAAATCGGGATACTGAGTTGCCGAGTGGTTACCCCAAATTGTCATATTCTTTACCGCTGTAACATCAACACCAGCTTTCTGAGCAAGTTGAGTTTTTGCTCTGTTCTCATCAAGAGTTGTCATGGCAAAGAAGTTACTCTTTGGAAGTCTTGATGCCGCATTCATCGCGATAAGAGAGTTGGTATTACATGGGTTACCCACTACAAATACCTTGGCATCGTCAGCAGCATTATCGTTGATCGCTTTACCTTGACCAGTAAAGATTCCACCATTGATATTAAGAAGATCTTTTCTCTCCATTCCTGCTTTACGAGGAACAGCACCAACGAGAACTGACCAGTCAGCATTTTTAAAACCAACATTGAGGTCAGAAGTACAAGTAATATTCTTAAGTAGGGGAAAGGCACAGTCATCTAATTCCATGGCCACCCCATTAAGGGCACCAAGAGCAGCTTCAAGCTCGATGAGCTGAAGTTCTACTTCCGTATCTGTTCCAAACATTTGTCCCGAAGCAATTCTAAAAAGCAGGGCGTAACCAATTTGTCCGGCCGCACCTGTAATTGCTACTTTAACTCGTTTCGTTGTCATGCATTCTCCTTATATAGAGTCATATCAAAATATGTGTGAAAATTACCGCCAATTAAACACAAATATTCTTTCTTTGGCGAGTCGCAACCCGTCTTTTTTACTTAAAAATTCTAACTACTCCCACCCACAAAGCTCTATACAGTGCTGACTAAGGGCGACGCAGCCTCTCACTTGATAACGCTTTGGGTGAAAATTTCTTTTCATTTACGGACAGGGTCAACTGTCGTAATCTTTGAATAACTGCAATAAAGTATAATGCATATTTATAAAAGGTAAGGAAGAAATTAACGCTCCCCTAACACGGCAATGCATAATTTCTTCGAGGTTTTAAAGATTCATGACAAGTACTGAGAATACTAAAAAATCAAATCAAGGTTCAAAAGATAATCCCAGAAATAGAAAGTCGAGCTCTGGAGGCAATGGCCAAAATAGAAAGCGCAGTCGCCGCCCTCGCAATAACCGCAACCGTAAACCGAGTGCCGGCAAGAACCTCAATGGATTTGAAAAAATTGAAAGGGCCTATTTAAATCTTCTCGAGAAGCACCTGGAGTCGCGCAAGAAATACTTTGACCTCTACCACCGCGCAGATCCTCGCCAATTGGCCAAACTTGAGCGCTCATTTTACCGCACCCTCACAGAATTGCGCGAATACGAAGATGGTATCAAAGAAGAACACCGTGCCGAGTTCAATACCAAATACAATGGTCTCAAACTCGATCACACTTATTCCGAAAATCATGACATTTCACCGGAAGCTGAAACCGTAACGGCGGAGGGAAATTTTGATGATCCCCATCTTCTCCCCACACAAACTGAAACTAATTTTGCAGAAGACACCGAAGAGTCTGTAGGAAGTCTCGAAGACTACAACCGCTACAAGGGTCTCTAGTCCTCTTGCTCTAAATTCCGAGGGGGCAAGGATCGAATCAACTTGTCTAGGTATTGCCTCTCGGACCTCAACTCTATAACTAAAGACTGGCGCTGAATTTCAAGTTCACGCATCTCCTCTTTTTCATGAAAAGTGGTGCCCAGTTCATATTCAATATCTTTCAAGTTTTGAGTAAGTTCAGAGATAAGCTCCGTTTGGCGATAAACATCTCTCCCCTTGGTCAATCCGGTTTTAAAGCTCTTTATCTGAGTAGAGGAAAAGTCATCACATTGGCCAATATAAAGAGCTCCTGTTAAACCGTAGTCAATTCCACTTTCTAGAGTACAGAAGTCACGAAGTCCCACCTTGCGACCACGATGGTACTCGCTAGACTTTGGCAATTTTTTGCATTTGAGGGAATGCTGAAGGAAAAGGGTTGAGCGAGAACCTTTGGCGCCATCTCTCTTACCCAATTCATACCAATCAATTTGGGCACAGTCTTTTTTTTCCAACTGAGAACAATTAGAAAAAAAGATTACCGCGATAAATAAAGGAAAGAAGAATTTCTTTGGCATAGTAACCTACTCAAAAAAGTAAGTCTTTATTCTAACCTAAAAACAAAAAAAAGGCCTTCTTGGAAGAAAGAAGGCCTTTTCAATATATTACACAAATAGAACAAAACTCGGGGATGAGTCTTATTAGCTTAAGCTTACGAGTGGCTCACTAACGTCTTCTTTAACAGAGTTAGGTGAGTTTACAGTACCGTTACCTGAACTGAGGAAGTTCTCAAGAGTAAGTTCGTGGTCAGCAAGAATTGCAGACTTCAGCTCATCATGAGAGATATCAAGAATCTCTGCAACACGTCCAAGCATCTTAAGTGGAACGTTACATAGAGCACGCTCAACGTTTGAAATAAATTGACCATTTTTATAACCTAAAAGTTGGCTAAGCTCAGATTGTGAATACCCTTTTGGGTGATTCATTCTTTTGTCTCTAATAAGTTTTGCAATCGCTTCGAAACTTCTCATGTCTGGGTCCTTTGTTCATTGTTATGGTTTCTTTACATTTATAAAACACTAATTACCAAGATTTCTTAATCTTCATTCCAAGAGGATGTCGATTTGTCTCTAAAATCAATTTATATGAATTCGGTTAATTTCCCTAGAAAATTAAGGTAAAATTATTTAACATGCCTTAACTATACCATAATAACATAAGTTTATGTCAAGAACGACCGCCCGTACTAGACTTTTTTACCAGGACTTTTTGGCCGGTTGATCCACGAAAATACAATAAAATTAGATGAGGACAGTTCGGCCTAATTTCTATAAACTTTTCTTAACTTTATTAAGAATTATTGATGGTTAAAAACAAATTCAATTGGTAAATAAGACAGTAGTTTCATATTTTTCAATAAAATAAGCCTCACATAAAAAGCCTTTCCTTTTAGTTTATAAAACGTAGTGAGAACTCTAGAATCAAAGAACACAAGATTTACCGGGAAAAATTGCATGATAAAACCTTTACTCACACCCCTCTTTACTTTCCTCATGGCCCTCTTCTTTCTTCAGTCCGCACAGGTCTGCGCCAATGAGCAGGCACAAGATGTGGAGAAAAAATCGGTGAAGTGGATTCATAAGGTCTATGTCAACTCAACGATCAATCCTGCAACTTATGAATACCTTGCCGATGTGGCAAAGAAAGTTTCAACCAGTGATCCTGAACACTCTTTAGTACTTATTGAAATGGATACTCCAGGAGGTTTGGTAACCACCACCAAAGATATTCTCACCCTCTTTGGCAAGAGCAACTTTCCCTATGTGGTTTGGGTTCATCCCGAAGGGGGCTCGGCCACCAGTGCTGGTGCCCTTATTGCTTCTGGTGCCCACTATATTTTTATGAGTGAGGGAACCAATATTGGAGCCGCCACTCCCATTGAAATGAGTGGTAATATCGGAGGAGAAAAATCTGATCAATCGGATCTGCGCGCGAAGGCCATTAACGACCTTGTGGCCTTAGTGCAAAGCTTAAGTAAGTTGCGTGGCCGCAATGGAGATAAGTTTGCAGAGATGATTACTAAAGCCGCCAGCTTCACGGCCAATGAAGCGCAGAAGTTCAATCTCATCAATGGACTGGCCAATCGCCAATCGGAACTCTTAGAAAAGCTTGACGGTATGGCCCTTAAGCTTCAGGGGAGAATTTACGAGTTAGAAGTGGCAAAAGACTTCGCCATTAAAGAACATCCCAT
>JBFHGF010000218.1:0-5773 GCA_041583335.1 Bacteriovoracaceae bacterium | reverse complement strand
CTCTACTGTGTAACGCCCCTCTTTTAGTTCTGGTTTGGTTTGGTGGCTCTCGGGTGATTGAGGGAAGTATGGAAGTGGGCCTCTTTGTGACCTTTATTCGCTACACGGAACGCTTCTATATGCCCATTATGAATTTGGCGCGTGAAGTTCATGTCATTCAACAGGCCTTTACCAGTACCGAAAGGGTCGCCTCTTTCCTAAATCATGAAGAGGAAGATATTGTGTTGGGAGAAGACGGTCAAACGCTCGCCTCTCAGTTCACCGGTAAAATTGAATTCAAAGATTTATGGATGGCCTATAGTGCAGAGAATTGGGTTTTAAAGGGGCTCGATTTTACTATTGAGGCCGGCCAAAAAGTTGGACTGGTGGGAACTACGGGTTGTGGTAAGACCACTACAGTGAGCCTTCTCTCTCGTCTCTATGAGTTTCAAAAAGGCGAGCTTCTCATTGATGGCCAAGATATTCGCTCTTTTACCAGAAGCTCTCTGCGCTCCAATATCGGTTTTGTCGGCCAAGATGCGATTCTCTTTAGAGGGAGTTTAAGGGAAAACCTTACGGTTGAGGCAGGGCTTAGCGATCACGACATTCTTAAGGCGTGTGAGATCACAGGACTCAAACAGGCCATGCTTGCCAATGAACACGGCCTTGATGCCGAAGTCTATGATGGCGGCGCTAATCTTTCCGTAGGCGAGCGCCAATTGGTTGCGCTTACTCGTGTTTTAATTAATAACCCTTCAATCCTTATTCTCGATGAGGCCACGGCCAATATCGATCCGTGGTATGAGTCTCTCATTCACAAGGCCGTGGATGCGGTGATGGATAATCGCACCTGCTTGATAATTGCTCACCGTCTGGCAACCCTAGAGAGCTGTGATCAGATTCTTGTATTTGATCAAGGGAAATTAGTGGAGCAGGGATCGCAGGCCGAGCTCTTTGAAAGCCGCGGTCACTTCTTCAAACTTCACGACGCTCAAAAATCCCACGCGACCATAATGTAATTTTAAAATTATTTCCAGGAAAGGAGGGCCTCATCTATTTTGGCCATGGCCTTATCTTGATCGAGGGCGCCGAAGCTGAGGTAGTCGTTTTTTTCAAGAGTTTGCACAAACTTGGATTTTTCTTTCTTGGTTTCAACTCCGGCACCACCAACTGTAAGTTTCTTGATTTGAAATTGGTAGGTCATCTTGATGGTTTCGGGAGTTTTAGGATCAAAGCCTATCAGTAGCGCCAGTGTATCGATCTGGGCCATATCCCCACTGGAAGGCGTGGTGATCTTAACTTCTATTTCTTTCTTCTTATTCTTTATGGATTTGATCGTACAGCGCTTAAAGGTTTCAAAGAGCTTGAGTAGCTCATCGACAATGGCCCTTTGCCTAACGGGTAATTGCAGTTGAGAGCACTCAAATGGCTTTTCTCTATCACCAATAAGTAGGGCCAGAGTATAGGTGCCATCGCTGAGGCAATGGGAGCCTCCACTTTCACTGGCCGTTAGCTCTATTGGGTAATGGTCACAACCCGAGGTAAAAGCAATGGTTTTCAAAACTTCAAAGGCCTTGGGATCTTTCTTTTTAAACTTTCTCAGGTCGATGGCACAAAAGGATGCACCGAAGTTTTGTGAGAATTGATGGCCAGAAGTCAGCTCAACACTACCGGTGATTTTCTGATCACGAGTCCAAGATTCCCCCTCAAGCTCGATTTGAGCTTGAGTACCTGCAAGATTGAATGTCCCTCTCATAATAGATCCTTAGGCGTTGGCCTCACGAGGTCTTTTGTAAACGAAGGCCTTCCCTCTGACATATTGGATATTGGTTGTGGTGGGGCGTCTTCGCTTTTTAAAGTCGAGATCTTCCACATTTGCTTTGGCAAAGAGGTCGAGAAGAGCACTACCAATGGCCTTTCCAAGAAGGGGAGGCACAGCGTTTCCAATCTGGCGCCACTGCGCAGAGAGGGGACCTGAGAAGACAAAGTCATTGGGGAAACTTTGAACTTTGGCCGCTTCACGGGCCGTTAAGTAACGATTCTCAACGGGGTGGAAGTAGCTATGTCTGTGGGTCATGATGGTTGGACCTGCACTTTTGCGATCAAGTCTTTGGTACTTGGATTGACGAAAACGATTTTCGGGCAGGGTATTCCAGTCAACCCCTAGGCGTAGGGATTTGGGGAGGAAGGCCAATTCATCTCTTTCGTAGCGGATTCCACGCCCTTCGGGAACGCGGGCCAAACGTTTGGCATCCATTTTATTTTTTACGGCCGCGGCCTTTTCATCATGGTTGTGGATGTCACCATTTTTATCGGCGAGATCAAAGATCACATCACCCACGGTAACCGTTGGGTTGGCCAATTCTTCGTGGTCATCCCCATGGGTCATCTCAGGGTACATGGGCTCATCATTAATACGAGTTCCGATGATGATGGTTCTTCTTCTCTTTTCTGGAACACCGTAGTTATGGGCACTCATCACTTTAATATTGAGGTTATAGCCAAGGGAGTGGAATTTCTTGAAGATTGCCTTTAGAGTATCTTCATTTTTCTTGGCCACGAGTCCCGTTACATTTTCCATCACGACAAAGTAGGGGCGTGTAACGCGAACGAGTCTTACGAATTCAAGGAAGAGACGGTTACGGTCATCGCTAGGGTTACCAATTCCCACGGTAGAAAAACCTTGGCATGGTGGCCCACCGACAACGGCGTGCACTGGTGTATCGCCAATCATCTCTTCTAATTTTCTCTTGGTAAGTTTGCGGATATCTCCGCAGTAGGTTTGAGCGTTCTTATGGTAAAGGGCAAAGGTATCCATGGCATGCTTGTCGTAGTCGACTCCAAGAATACAATTCATTCCCGCTTGCTCGAGTCCACAGGAGAGCCCACCGGCTCCGGCGAATACGTCGATAAAATTGAGGACTTGATTGGGTTTACGGGAACTCTTGGTGCTTTTTTTAACTGACTTTGCTGTCTTGTCTGGCTTGGCCATTGACGTCAATCCTTGTAATAAAGTGGGTGTTTGTTGTGCTATAAACCATTATCCGGTTGGCCGTAGGTTATTGTCAACTATTGAAAATTAGGGATTTTTGTGAAGGAGTGGAAAGTCTATTATGGAACTATGCAGCTTTAGTGTCAGAATCCATCTGAGCAGCGCTTTCTTCCCCAGTTTGTTCTTTATTCCCTTTAGGCTTAGGTTGCAGCGCAATGACGTTGGTATCCTCTTTGTCAGCTTGCTGAGAACGCGCTTTGAGATCGACTTTACCTGTCGTTGGGCAAGTGGATTCGTGAATCCACTTGGTGATATAGGGACTCCAAACAGAGGGAGTTGAACTTTTGAGTAATAAAGTTTGTTTCCTCTCACTGAGTTGATGCAATAGAGCATTCGTGAAGAGCTTAAGGTTTTCCTTGTCCAAAAAACGCTCTGGGTTTTCAAGAAAGAGGTATTGACCATCTTGCAATAGACCTTTGATGAGCGAGGCAATCTTTAGGGTTTGGGAGTCAACCTCGCTGGGGAAGTCTTCCACCAATTTAATATTCTTATAGAGCTTGGTGAGGGCATCGTTTCCACGACGCTCCAAATAGTCTTCAAGGGTAAATTCTTTATCGGAACTTACCGTGCTGGGAATAGACTCCAGGCTGATATTATCTCTTAAACTAAGGTTGGGAATCAAAGGACCTTTTTCATCGATGAAAGCAAAACGAATGGGGCCTGGAACCTTCTGGACTTTTAAGTACGTGAGAAAACGCTTCAAAGTAGCGTGGGATTTCTGCTCACGGCTTTCAAAATATATAATTTCAGGTCGAGGACCCGTCCATAAAGGTTTCATCAATTTCCTATCGGAATTTTTAAGAGAATATTAAGATCCATTATCGCTTTCTACGACCCGGTGCCCTAGACGGAGGCAAGATATGCCTTATAAACCTGACTGATAAACTACGAGAATGGTTTGCTGCTATAATGGAGTAAATTTATAGTGAGGTCATTTTGGAAGGATTTAAAAAGCCCACAAAAGGTATGAAAATCGTTTGCGGATTCAATGGTAATATTGATTCTGTTGTCTCGGCCTATCTTCTCAAGAGGCAGGGCTTTGATGTGATTGGGCTGGGAATTACGTTTACTTCTAAGGCCGCAGAGGACTTGCCCCAACGCTATGATGAAAATGGTGATCGGATCCCTCGCGCTCCCTTTCAGGGAATCTATAATATCGATGACTTGGAAGAAGTGAAGAAACTGGCCGATGCTCTTGGGATTCTCTTCTATGCCGTTGACGCCTCTATGGAATATAAGGACCGAGTTACCGATTTTGTGGTGGGCTCACGGGTGGGAGGAAGAAGTTTTTCTCCTAAGGTCAATGCTTCCAGTTTAATGTTCTCTGTTCTCAAGAAAAAGGCCAAAGTGCTAGGGGCCCAATTTATTGCCACGGGACACTATGCCAAGATAGTAAGGAATCAATCCACCCAAACTTCCAATATTTTCGTCTCCCATGACTTGATCAACGATCAAAGTTATCTCTTGGCCAATTTGCATGAGAGCATCCTCTCTTATGTGAAGTTACCTTTGTCCGATATGAGAAAATCGGAAGTCGAAAAAATTGGCAAAGAGCTTAAACTCAAATTCTTAGAGCATGAAAATACCACGGCATTTATGGATCGTGAGGGGATTGGAAATTTTATCGCTGATCGCATGCCCCCAAAAATGATTAAGGCCGGGCACATGATTGACTTTCGCAATGATAGTTTTATTTGTGAACACAGTGGCATTCACAACTTTGCTCTAGGACGTAAAAATATTAGGATTCCTGGTGGTCCCCTCATCGATAAGAACTATATGGTAATTGGCTTTAAGTATGCCGCAGGGATCGTTTATATAGGCATGGAAGAAGATCTTGAATATGACATGATCCTCTTAAGTGATGTGTACTATCCCGATGGAACAGACTTAAGTCGTCCCTTAGAAGTCCATATTAAAACCAGAGAGAAGGCACCATTAAAGGCCGCCTACATTTATTTCTTAAATAATAACTATGCCAAACTTGAGTTTAAAGAAAAATATAAAGGGATGGTACCCCAGGGAGAGTATATTGCTTTCTATAACCATTCGGGAACTACGGGAAAGATTATTGGTTCGGGTACGGTAAGAAGCTGCGGCCTTATTGAAAATGGTAAGTGGCGCAGCTTTCCCAAGAAAAAGGATGAGATCGAGGATGAAGATAGTGAAGTTATCGACATATATAAATTTAAATTTTAGCTTCCGCTCTCCACTTAGCTTCTTACTCCTCTTACTTATTTCTTTGAGTCATCCTCTCAATGCGCGAAAATTTAATATTCCTGTGGCCAAGTTGAAAACTCATCCCACAAAAATCTATGACCTTAAACACAACCTCAAAGCAATCGATAAAGATGAGCTGATGGATATGGTGCGCGCTTTTGTAAAGTCCTCAAGGCCGGCCCGTTTAGTGGGAAGCCCCGGACATAAGAAGGCGCAGGACTTCTTACTCCAGTCCCTTACCGATATAGATCCCAATAAAGAAAATCTAAAATATATAGACAGCTTCAATCCCGATGTGGACTCGGCAAAGAAAATGTATTGGGATGAC
Source organism: Bacteriovoracaceae bacterium (assembly GCA_041583335.1). GTDB lineage: Bacteria > Bdellovibrionota > Bacteriovoracia > Bacteriovoracales > Bacteriovoracaceae. The sequence continues at coordinate 194 of JBFHGF010000218.1, read as the reverse complement.
TTCAATCAACAGATAAAAGCTTCCTTTAAACCCACGGACCCTAGCTATGTGAAGTGGTTAGGCTTCACCAAATCAATCACCAATATTCTCGAATCAAAGAAGGCCCTAAAGGGACAAAATATTATTTGGGAAAAAAGAGGGAAGACTAGGCCTCAAGAGATTCTAGTGGTTGGTGCCCACTACGATACCATCGT
>JBFHGF010000217.1:0-5781 GCA_041583335.1 Bacteriovoracaceae bacterium | reverse complement strand
AGCAATGAAGTGTACGAAGACGAGCAAGTAAGTAATGTTGTGCAGGTAGCTGGTAAAGAGAGAATGCCTGCAAGCACTAAGTTAGAAAAGATTAAGGCCGTAGGCTTTAAATTCTAAGAAAAAAGATTTCGAGAATATCCTAAAGTATCCACCAATTTATTTAATGTTACCTCCTGCATAGATTTATCTAGCAGGAGAGATACTTTCTTGGCATGTGCTAGCAGTTCGAGTTCAACCTTACTTTTAAAAAGATGCTTCAAAGAAATAAAATATGGATAGAAGTTATCCTTTTCAAGAAGATCAAGTAACTTACTTTGAATGTTGTGGGGAACACCTTTATGATCGACGTCTTCTACAATGAAGACATAGAGGTCAATTCCCTTATAGAGTGTATTGATAAAATCAAAATGAAAACGCAATCCAACTTGGGTGTCATAGAATAGACCTACCATCTCTGCATTTATAAGAGAAAGCTGGGTACCTCTAGCTTGAATTAAGTTCTTTCTTGCTGCTAAGAGGTCGGTGTCAGTGATCTCTTGTAGCGTTAACTCAGGACTTTTTTCCTTAAAACTTGTAAAAGTCGAAGTAAAAAGAAATTGAGCCAAGTCTTTGGCAAAAATGCGTTTAATATCAATAGGAAGGTGTTCTCTTAGATGATGACGAGCTGGGATTTTAAGCATGCAATTATGCTGGACACTCTTGTGGCCAAGCATATCCGTTAAAATAAGAGGCCATCCCTTTTCTTGAGCTTGAGCTATAGATACACCAAAGTCTTCACAGTGATACGTGCTTAAGGAAATGAGAACTGGGTTCTTGAGATTTGTTTCTGTCCATTCATTCTCACTAAGTCTTTCATTAATAAGAGGTGGATTTTTGAATCCAAGCTTCTGAATAAGGTTCATGACACTTTCTTTATAGTTACTATGCTGGCGACGACCGAAAATTTCATCATATTGATCATCAAATTTTCCATACAAATGAAGGCGAATATTAAGATCTAGTAATTCGAGCTCTTTATAAAGGAGAATTAAATAAGTGATATTCTTCTGAGCGCTTAAGCGTCCAGCAAAGACGAGATTAACCTCTTGAGAATTTAACGAATCGACAAGAGTGGAATCCGTTGCATGTGTTAAATACTCACGAGGAATTATATTAATGGGATTAGACTGGCCATTGAATAGGACAGATTGCCAGAAATCATGATGAGTAGGGGATAGAGTCCAAATTCGGTATTTACGACATGGCCATAAACCACTTTGAAAGAAACTTTTAACATTGTTTCCAAAAAGGATAACGTCGAGAACAGAGTCATCAGAAAAAAGTTGGTTATCGTATATATCGAGTTCAGGGTAAAAGCGTTGAGTGGAAGTCTTTACATGTTTTTTAAAAAACTCTTCAATTCTTGTTTTTAAAAAAGACATACTGCCGGTGCAGGGGTCTGAAGGAAAATCATCTCTACGAATTTTCATCAGAGTTGACCTGGATAAGATTTTTTATATTTTTTGCGTGGATAGCATCATTGAATGCAGTGTTAATATCCTTAATATCATAAATTCGAGATAATTTAGAAGAATAATCAAAAATATGAGATTTCCAAAACTGGATAGTATTCTCAAAGATACTTTTCTCATGATTTGCCACCCAGGTAACACGAAGTGATTTTCCAGAGTAGTGAGTTTCTGAAAGACGGCCATCTGAATATTTACCTACTATAACAACGATACCATTTATTTTAGGAAAGGCCGGGAGAGCTTGAAGGGCACCTTTGCCGTGATTATCTCCCGAGCAGTCAAAGACAGCATCATATAGATTATGTAGATTTGTATTTATAAGAGCTTTGGTGAAGTGTATGGCCTTTAGGCCTAATTCTCTAGCAGCTTCCAGACGATCCTTTTGAACTTCTATAATTGTAACGTCATGACCACGTAACTTAAGGGCCAGGGCCGTAAAAATTCCGATTGGCCCTGCTCCAAATACAAGACATTGATCGTTACTTCTTAGACCAATAGATTTAGCTTTTGCATAGGCAGAGTCCCCAATAAAGGCCACTTCAAATAAAGCTAGGTCTTGAAAAGATAGATCCTGGGGAACTTTTAAGAGATCTTCTTGTTCAAGAATAATAGAGGAAGAAAGAACGGACTTTTTATTACCACCAAGTAATTGTCGGTTGGTGCAGTGGTTGAAATCAGATTGAAGACAATGTTGACAAGCACCACAAGAAATATGGGCAACAGAGACAACTTTCTCTTTGGCCTTAAATGCTGTAACTCTTGAACCGATTTCTTCAATGAGTCCTACCCATTCATGGCCAATTGTGGGACTTTCTTCTTTAGAGAGAATCTGCTTTAAATCAGAGCCACAGACACCAACGATAATAGGTTTTATACGCACTTGATTAGACGTGAGGATGTCATCTGAATCATGTTCAGAGTAAGAAAAAGATTCTTTTGATGGATCGTACTTGTAGCACCAATACTTCATGGAAATATTTTAACTTAAAATGAAATATATTGGTAAAAAAGAATCCCCTACAATTCATAAAGATGAATAGTAGGGGATAATGAAATTACATAATCTTTTTGAATTCTTCAGTTAGAAGAGGAACGATTTTGAAAAGGTCCCCAACGATACCGTAGTCTGCTTTTGTAAAGATAGGAGCATCAGGATCAGTATTGATAGCAACAATAACCTTAGATGTTCTCATTCCCGCAAGGTGTTGAATGGCCCCAGAGATTCCACATGCAATGTACAGAGAAGGAGCAACCGTTTTACCTGTTTGTCCTACTTGCATAGAGTGAGCAGCATAACCAGAGTCAACAGCGGCACGAGAAGCACCAACTGAAGCGCCGATAACATCAGCACATTCTTCAAGAATTTTGAAGTTTGCGGCATCTTTCATAGCACGTCCACCAGAGATGATAATATTTGCTTCTGTAAGATCTACTTTCTCAGAAGCACCTTTAATAATCTCTCTAATTGCCGCTCTAATTTCACCAACATCTACAGACTCTTCTGAAACATTCCCTGCTCCCGCTGTGGCAGACTCAGGCATTCCAAGTGCATTTGGCCTTACGGTTACAAAGTGTGGCTTTGGTCCTTCAATTTCAACCTTGGCCATAACTTTACCGGCAAAAAGAGGTCTTGTTCCTGCGAAGGTTCCACCATCCATCGTAAAGTTTGTTACTTCAGAGGCCATCCCAGAATCAAGCATTCCGGCCAGTCTTGGCATTAAGTCTTTACCTGCTGATGTCGCACCGGCCATTACGTAGTCGTAACCACCTTTGTCGATAAGGGTCTTAAGTGCTTTGGCGTATCCTTCTGGAGAATACTTATCAAGACCATTACCTGTAAGTTTATGAATATTTGCAGCACCATGCTCAGCAAGGGCCTTAACTCCGGCTTCAGGAAGGTCACCAACAACGGCAACATCAACTTCCTGACCAGCAAGTTTTCCAAGAATTTCTAGGGCCACAGACTTAACTGTGTCACCGTGAACTTCTGAATATACTAGTACTTTAGACATTTATAACTCCTTAAAAAGGCTATTTCTTAAATAACTTTAGCTTCGTTTCTTAGTAGTCCAACAACTTCAGCAACAACAGAAGCTTGGTTTGCTTCATCCATTGCATCAAACTTCTTCCCAGGAGGTTTCTCTGGAGGGAGTTGGAAGTTACTATACTTGATTCTTCTATCATCAGCGGATACACCAACATCACCAAGGCTTAATTGTTGAAGTGGCTTTCTCTTTGCTTTCATGATTCCTGGAAGAGAAGCATAACGAGGAGTATTTAGACCCTTGTTACAAGCAACAAGAACAGGAGTAGAAACCTCGTAAACTTCAGTTGCTCCACCTTCGATCTCACGCTTAAGAGTAACTTTACCATCGGTATTTTCAAAACCAACAACTACAGATACAGATGGCATATCGAGCATCTGAGCAACAAGTTGTGGAACTTGAAGACAGTCGTCATCAATCGCTTGTTTACCAGTAAAAATAATATCTGGAGTTTTTCCAGACTTCTCAATCCCGCCCTTGAGTGCCTTAGCAATCATGTATGAATCAAGATTATCTTCTGATTCTACAAGAACAGCCTCGTCGGCACCCATGGCAAGTGCAGTTCTAAGAGCTTCTGTATCTTGCACAGAACCAACACGAACTACAGTAACCGTAGAACCAGCAACTGCTGCTTTTAATAGTAGAGCTTGCTCTACTGCAAATTCATCATAAGGATTCATAATCCACTTGATAGAATTTGTTTCAATAAATGTCCCGTCTCCGTTTGGAGTCACCTTTGTTTCGGTATCAGGAACCTGTTTAACACAGACAAAAATATTCATATTTCCCTCTCCTTAGTAAAAATAGAGATATTAAAAATTAGATAAAACTTCTTTGGCCACAACGAGCCTTTGGATTTGCGAAGTACCTTCATATATTTGAATAAGTTTCGCATCTCTCATTATTTTTTCAACAGGATATTCTCTACTATATCCGTAGCCGCCGTAAATCTGAACTGCGTCAGTTGCAACCTTCATGAATATATCCGCACTAAAGGCCTTTGCAGAAGAGGCCAATTGGGTATTTTTTTGACCTTGGTCAAGAAGCCAGGAGGATTTATAGACCAATAGACGCGCGGCTTCGATATTCATGGCCATTTCGGCCAACATAAACTGAATTGCTTGGTGACTTGAGATGGGTTTTCCAAATTGACTGCGTTCAGTGGAATACTGTGTTGCATAATCAAACGCACATTGAGCCCCACCAACAGCGGAGGCTGCAACCATAGGTCTAGAGTGATCCAAAGTTTTCATGGCAATGGACCAACCATCACCAAGATTTCCAAGTAGGTTTTCTTTAGGAACTTTAACATTGTTAAAGGTAACACTTCTCGTATCTGAACAGCAGTGTCCCATCTTTTTTTCAGCTGCACCGATCTCTATTCCTTCCATGCCCTTTTCTAGGACAATAGCGGATATACCTTTATGCTTTAGGTTAGGGTCATAGGTACCGTAAACAGTAAATAAATCTGCAAAACCAGCATTGGTAATCCACATTTTTTGTCCATTCACAACATAGTGATCACCAGCATCTTTAATTGTTGTTTTAATGCCTGCGGCATCACTTCCGTTACCTGGTTCAGTTAGACAGAAAGCGGCCATTTTATAAGATTCGGTAAAGGGAGTTAGAAAGCGTTTTTTTTGTTCGTCGTTGCCCCCAATTACGATAGGAAGTAGGGCCAGATCATTGGCCATAATCGCGGTATTCATGCCAAGGCAGCCATATGACAATGATTCAGTAATTAAAATAGAATCTAAGGTTGAAAAACCTGTGCCTCCATACTCAGTAGGTATACATGTGTTAACAAGCCCCAGCTCCCATGCCTTCGTGAGAATTTCAAAGGGAAGCTCGCCTTTGGCATCATATTCAGAGGCCTTGGGAAGCATTTCATTCTTTGCAAATTTCAGAGCAAGTTCTTTAATTTCTTTTTGCTCAGCAGATAAGTCGAAGTTCATGAATCAACCTTTAAGTAAGATGTTAAATAAATACAAGTGAATTTATTATACTGACATCAGGTGGCGGGGGCTATGCGAAAAGGCTTAATAAATTAATATAGAACAATTTATTTAGAACCTAAGGGCCAAGCGTTATTTTCAAAGGTTGTTGGAAAGTTGAATGAATTAGTCAGAGATGGGTATATTTTTAACTCTTTAAGTGGCAGAACAATAAAGCTTCTTTGAAAGAGTCTCGGGTGGGGGACTTGAAGATTATGAAAATTAATTTTT
>JBFHGF010000216.1:0-5794 GCA_041583335.1 Bacteriovoracaceae bacterium | reverse complement strand
TAAGCAATAAAAGCATAGGCCACGGCGTGGGATTTGTTGAATCCGTACTCCGCAAAGTTGGCCATTAGCTGATAGAGATCACCCGCAATTTTTTCGTCATATCCTCTCTCTTTTGCTCCGGCCAAAAAGATCGCACGGTGTTCTTCAATGAGGCTGATCTTTTTCTTCCCCATCGCCTTACGCAAAATATCCGCTTGTCCCAGCGAGTAGCCAGCTAGCTCCTGAGCAATCTTCATCACCTGTTCTTGGTAAACGATAATCCCGTAGGTATCTTTCAAAACAGGCTCAAGCACTGGAAAAGGAAAGGTCATTTTCTTGCGGCCGTGCTTAATATCAATAAAGTCATCCACCATTCCCGAGTTCAATGGACCCGGACGATAGAGGGCGTTTACCGCGGTAATATCTTCAATATTATCGGGGCTCAATCGTTTACAAAGATCGATCATCCCCGAAGATTCAAGCTGGAAAACCCCAATGGTTTCTCCACGAGAAACAAAATCATAAACATTCTTATCTTCCATATCGATACTTTCGATATCGAAATCAGGATCATGATCTCGGCGGATAAACTTAACGGCCTGATCAATTACGGTAAGGGTTTTAAGTCCAAGAAAGTCAAACTTCACCAAGCCGATAAGTTCAGCAAAGTCCTTATCAAATTGGATAACTTTCTCACCCTTGGCGCCTTTAAAGAGCGGACAGTATTCGACCAATGGTTCGTTGGTAATCACCACCCCAGCGGCGTGAATCCCCGCGTGGCGATAAAGACCTTCAAGTCGTTTAGAGATCGTGAAGATTTGGCGAATTTTCTTATCCGACTCAATTAGCTCCGTAAGTTTCGGCTCCATCTCTAAGGCCTTATCCAGCGAGATTCCAATCTCATCGGGAATAAGTTTAGAGAGCATATTGGCCTCGGCAAAACTCAAACCAAAAACACGAGACACATCTTTAACCACGGCCTTGGCCTGTAGTTTTCCAAAGGTGATGATCTGCCCCACTTTATCCGTACCGTACTTCTGAGTTACGTATTCAATAACCCGAGGTCTCCCCGTTTGACAAAAATCCACATCAAAGTCAGGCATGGAAATACGTTCAGGGTTAATAAACCTTTCAAAGAGCAGGTCATAGGGAAGCGGGTTAATATTGGTAATTTCCATGGAGTAGGCCACGATGGACCCTGCCCCGGAACCACGCCCAGGACCTACCGGCACCCCATTTTCTTTTGACCACTTAATGAAATCCGATACGATCAGAAAGTATCCACAAAATCCCATTTGCTTGATCATGTTAACTTCATAATCAAGACGTTCATAGTACTTCGGTTTCTGTACCGTTTCCCAATCGGGATCTTCTATAATTTTAGTAAAGTGAGGTCCGGCAAAGCGATTTTCTAAACCTTCTCGGGCCATCCTTTCAAAGAAGTCATTAACCGTCTCCCCAGTATCGATAGGAAAGTCAGGAAGGTGGTAGATTTGATTTCCATTCTCATCTTCCCAAGAAAGCTCCACATTACATTTATCTGCAATTTTAAGTGTATTATCACAAGCTTCGGGAATATAGGAGAAGGCCTCCCTCATCTCTTCAGGGGACTTATAGTAGAACTCTTGGGAGGTCATTCTCATCCGGTTTTCATCCGCATAAGTTTTCCCCGTTTGCACACAAAGCAGAACCTCTTGGGCCTGAGCATCTTCAGGAGTCATGTAATGGCAGTCATTCGTAGCCACCACTTGGATCTTATTTTCTTTAGCGTAGGCCACAACTTTTTCATTAACAATTTTCTGCTCGGGAATCCCATTTTCTTGAATCTCAAGATAGAAGTCATCGCCAAAAAGTTCGTGGAGATTGCGAATGGCCCGATTGGCCCTTTCATCTTGGCCGGTAAAGAAATTGTATCCGACCTCTCCTTTCAAGCAGGCCGTCGTACAAATGAGACCATCGCTGTACTGGCGCAGGAGCTCGAGGTCAATTCTTGGTTTGTAATAAAATCCTTCGAGATAGGCCTGGCTCAAAAGCTTACATAAGTTCTTATAACCTTCATTATTTTTGGCCAATAAAATCAAATGGTGGATCTGCCTACTGGATTCTTCCTCATCTTGAGAACCCACCGTCTTGGCCCTCTTTGCTGCTTTTCGATCGAAGCGACTTCCTGGAGTATAATAGACTTCTGAACCGAGGATCGGTTTGATCCCCGCCTTCTTACAACGAGTGTAAAAGTCTATTGCCCCAAACATATTACCGTGATCAGTTTGAGCGATGGCCGGGACTCCAAGTTCTTGGGCACGGGGAATCAAGTCTTTTAAACGAATGGCCCCATCCAAAAGAGAATACTGAGTATGTAAATGCAGATGAACAAAACTCTCAGGGTGAGATTCAGATAAACTTGGTGAAGTACTATCGACCGTAGTGTCTGGGCCAGATTCAGTGCTCATGGGGCGTCCCTATTTATTGTCCTGAACGAAGAAAAATTCAGGGTTGTGTGTACTCCCATTTAACCAAATTTAAGGTTTATTGCCTACCTATTGACTAGTCGCAAAACGCAAAAAGGCCCGTCTTTTTGCGACCAAAATTACAATAAAGACGGGCCTTCACCACACATATCAATTAAGTTTTATTTAATTTTCCTCTACGCAGTAGAATCTTCCAAAACTTACGTTATTACACTGTCTCATGGCTTCGTTACAAGCTGCGTTACGTGCAGCATCATAAGAAAATCCTGAACCCGTTGCTGTGAAGCGAACTTCAGTTGGGCGACTTCCACGGTTGGCAGAAAAATATTGTTGGGCCGTACATTGAGCAGTGAAGCGACGAGGCGGAGGAGTTGGGCGAGATTGCTTAACACAAATCGCTCTTCTGCTCACTTCCCCTCTTTGCTTTTTGATACGAAGAACGCGAATACATTGAGACTCGGCCTGCTCACAAGCATTGAATCCAGAAGCACTAAAAACATCGGCTTCAGTATAACGTCCATCTTGAATTCTATATTCACATGAATTTCTTGTTGGAGGAGGAACTGGAATTGGGTTTGGTCTTGAAACTCTTGATTCAATACAACGATAGTTGATTGAGTTAGGACGAACCATTCTTTCGTATTCACACGCATCGTAAGCAGCAGCACAAGAATAACGAGAAAACTCTTGAACAAAGTTCCAAGTATTGGCGTTAAAGCCACGAACTTCTAGGTCAAAAGAACAAGAAGCTGGATAAATCGGTGTAGGTCTTACGATAACAGGACGATTAGGGCGGTTATAACCGTAGCGTTGAGCGAATGCTGACGTTATAGTTAAAGCAGCAGCAAGAAAGATTATTAACTTTTTCATCTTCTATTTCTCCTCTAAAAGATTGCATGACTTAGTTATGTTGCTCGGTTTTCTAACAGAGAACCTCATAAATAACCTTCATTTTGAAGAAAATACATGCAGGTGCTTTTTGACCCTATCAGAAATGGCCAAAACTTGGTCAATTCCCAAGGGCAAGTGAAACTAATACAGAGGTTATTGAGGGCCACTTAAAAATCCTGTAATCTTAGCTAGTTATGCATAGATTTAAGGCGAAGTTCACCCTATTCACTTTCTTCCTTTTTCAGGCCTTTTTTTGGTCTCCCTCAATCTATGCCATCAGAACTTCTGACCTCTTTGCCCAAGATCACTATGAAAGAATTCGAAGTGCCATCGACAACTTTCTCGACCTTCCTCAAAGTAACTCTAGCGAAGAAGTCGCATTTCTCTTAGAAAATGAAACACCTAAGAAATGGCTCACCGATCGTATTCACTATCTTCTTCCTAAATTTGAAAAGGCCAAATGGAGTTATACCCTATCGGAAGATGTGATGGTTTATCCAAACTCGCAACTTGTGATTAGTGATCACTCCAATAATGAAAACACTCCTACAAGTGCTAAATCCCTTATGTCCAACTTAGGGGCAAATCTCTATGAAATAGGAAAGAGAAAGCAAAAACTACTCACTCTTAACTTGGGCCATTATTTTTCAGAAGTAGAAGAGCTACCTATTACCTCGCCACGTGTTGGATTAGTCACGATATCACCTTATTACTTCAGTGAGGATTTATATGTCAGCGAAACTGGAGATCAACTCGCCGACTCGATTTCTCTAATATCCTTTCTCTTTCACGAAGCAAGACATTCCGATGGTAGTGGTAAAGAATTAGGATTTCCTCATTCCCTATGTCCAGACTCTTCAGACTATGCCGGACTTCAAGTTTGTGACCAGGCCTATAATGGTCCCTATGGAATTTCTTCTCTCATGCTAAAAGAGCTTGGCCAGCAATGTGAAGATCAGTGCTCAGAAGTAGAATCAGAAGTACTCAAGCTTATGTACTTTGATTTTCAACAGCGTATTATGAATGACAATGCGATGACATTGGAGAAGAAAGAGAAAATCAACGACATTCAAAATACACTCGATCTCTTCTATCAAGAACTTTATTATCAAAAAAAGAATGAAGAGATTGATCAACTTCAGGTGCACCTAATCAATAACCTCATTTTTTCTAATGAACAAAAATTAAAGGTTCTCCTAAACACAGAACTTCTCAATCATACCTACTGGGTGACGACCCCAGAAAAATTAATATTACCTACTCCTTAAAGTTGGTATAAAATGCTTTCATGAAAAGAAATATCTTCCTTATCGTCTTTGTGTTCTTTGCGACCACAGTCTTCTATAAATTTGGCCCCAAGCCCCCCACGCCGACGCCTTCAAAATCAAATTTAGATAAAGTAAAGAAGGCCACAACTCCAATCCCTGCTAAAGTTCAAGGCACACCAAGTGCTCCTCCGACACCTGTTGCAAGTCCTCCCGCGCAGCAAGTAGTAGAAAAAGAATCGACTTCCATCTTACCTCAATTACAAAAAGTCGATACGTCCACCCTCTCCGGTGCCGTTAAAGACTATAGTGAACTGAAGAATCAAGTTCTCGACTCTATTCCTAGTAAAGACGAACTCAAAGAAGAGGCCAAGAAGAACCCACATATGCCTTCTTCAAAACTGATCCAAGCGGGAAAAGAGCTAGGTCAACTTAAGTCCTTCATCCTAAGATACCCCGATAATTCGGCCGTCCAAAAAGAAGCGGAGGCCTTCTATGAGCAATGTGCAACTTACACTTCCTACCCTAATTCTATTCGCTCCCTGTGCCTCTACAATCGAACGATATTAAGTAAGAACAAAGGGGAAAAGTTTGATACTTCGGCCTATCCCGATGAAGTAAAGAAGGTCATCCTCAAGCAGGGAATGTAATGAGAAAATCTCAATAAAACTAAAGACTTAATCCCAGAGGTCATTTTTCACAAAATGGTCTTTTCTGTGCGCTATTGTCTTAATAAAATCTTGTCCTAGTCATCTTTACACTCCGCTTGATTATCGTCTAAAACCCTCTATGATGACGCTATTGTGTAAGTCTTTGGAGAATGATTCATGATCAAAATCCGGCTAAAGAGAAAGAAGGTGCCTCTCAATCAGGCCCAAATGGAACTCTCTTTACACCGTCCTCTACAAAAAGATAGAAACCACCATCTTGGTGGCCGCAGCTTCTATTTCTTTGATTTTGATGACAACGTGGCCTACCTCACTACTCCCATTGTTATTTTCAATAAGAAGACAGGCGCTGAGCGCACCATGAGTTCAGGAGAATGGGCCAGCTACCATCATACAATTGGTAAAGAAGGTCCCTTCAAAGATTACTTCATCGACTACGATGATGAAGTGGGAACCTTTCGCTATTTTCGTGATCAAAAGCACTCTTTCATCGACAAAATCGCTCGCAAGAAACAAACCTTTC
>JBFHGF010000215.1:0-5806 GCA_041583335.1 Bacteriovoracaceae bacterium | reverse complement strand
CGGTGTGGACTACAAGAATCTTCCGGATCTAATTCATATCTCAACCAATGAGTTTATCTTTAAAAGTGTTCAATTTGTAAAAGATAAGACATTTGGGCTTTTAAAGTTTATCCCTAAAGATGCTCAGGGCAATGAAGTTAAGGATGTTCCTTCTTACAGTTCTGAGTTTGAAAACCTTATTTCCAAATAAAAAAGCCCCCAGTAAATGGGGGCTAAATATATTGGGCATGCGTAGGGTATGAATTAAAGGCTTAGTTCATTGATGAGTACTTCTACACCTTGAAGGTCTTTCTCAATGGCATTTAAATCAGCATCTTCAATTTCATATTTATCGTCAAGTAATGCTCTTTCTTGGTCAATTTGATCGAGCTTATCTTCGATAGAGATAATCATCGCTGCTAGGATTTTTCCTTCTACTAGGTCAGTTCCACCATCAGCATTCTCAGAGGCAAGATCAAACTTAACTTTCACTTGGTTAATTTTGTCATCCACTTGATTCAACATCGCTGCATTGATTTTTCCTACTTGATTGTAGTTAAAAAGCTCTTCTTCAAGACTCATCGATTGAGCACTTACGCTTGTGTTAAATACAATTAGGGCCATTCCAATTAGGGTAACTAGGTTTTTCATAAATTTGCCTCCGCACAATATTTGTTTTTTTTTCAATGGTAAGGGCTTTTGAGCGGGCCCGCTATCTACCTTGGAAAAAATTTACTGGGCGTAAAAAATTTGGTCACTTTTTAGAATCCCTATACAGTCGTGCGTTTTAGAAGTTTTTAAGTGTCTAGAATCACAGGAAGTTAAGTGGCATGGATTTTGGATTATATATGGCATTACTAATTACTATGACTGGAGAGAGACTATGAAACGTCTTGCTATGCTTGTGGCACTGACCCTTACTGCACCCCTAATGGCGAAAGCGCCTATGACTTCTGGACACGAAGTTATTACTCATAAGAAAATGAGGTACCCCGCTCAATTGGCGTTAGCTCCTCTTGAGAGTTATATGGATATGCAGTGTCAGGACTTTATGGATGAAGGAAATCGTGATGAATTTGTAGTTTCCTTTAGAAAGTCTTTGAAGGACTTATCACCTAATTTTTGTGATCAAGTTAGAGATGCTGCTTTTGAAGAAGATCTTTCTCAAGCGGAAAGAAACTTTGTTGGTCCAGGAACGTTCTCTAAACTTCTTGAAGCTCATTACAATGAATTTGAATACAATAAGCAACTTTCTCATTATCAAAATCTAGAGTGTAATGAGCTAGTGGATATTAAAGCGAAAGATGGTTTTAATAAATTTTTTAGAAATTACGTAGCTGAACTCAATCCTAATATCTGCGCTATTGTAAGACCGATGGAAGATATGGATAGTGATGTGGCCCAAGCAGATCGTGCTTTTGTGGGACGGGGAACCTTTTCTAAAATTGTAGAAGAGGCGTTCAATGAGTATTACTTCTCATTTAGATAATAAATTATAAACAATAGTGAGCTTCTTGGAGCTCAATACCTGAATTAGAGGCCATGGTTTTTACATAGTAATTCATGGCCTTTACATTATGGGCCACAGACTTTTGGCCTTTAAAACGACAAAGCCCCTCTGTAATCTGATTAATCTGTGATTGAGAAACCGTCAGACCTTCTAGATTTTCAAGAACACCAAGTACTGTAGCGCTATCTCCTTCTTTATTGATGAGGGCAATCGCATCCACGAGTTCTTGCTTATTGTCTTCATTTACTAGAGAGAGGAGATTCTTTATGGCCGCGCCTGCGGAATCGCCTTCGAGATCACGGGCCTGATCCAGAACACTTTTAAAGGCATCACTCTTACCGTTGAGGGCAACGAGGTTTTCAAAGGCCGCCTTTCTTAGACCCTCATTTTCTGCACCGAGAAGATCCAAGAGATCAGTTTCACTGATCCACTCTTTTATTGCGAGTTCTTTGGGGGATTTCGCTGTGATTTCAAGCACGCGCTTGAGTGATTGTTGGGCCACGGTTAAGGCCGGGTCAAAGAAGCCATCATCTTCATCAGGCATTTGACCACAGCCTTCGCGGTAACAATCCTTAAGGGACTTAAAGCTCTCCTTAACGAATTCTTTCGCCTGGCCAACACGGGCGGTCTTTAAATACTGATCCGTGGTGATTTTAGAATCAACGAAGCTCTTATAGGCCTGTGTCTTCGTGACCTTTTCGGGAAGGGCCTTCGTGAGAATTTTCTCACGATAGCTTTCCGCTTGATGACGAATATTGCCCACTAGAGATTGATTCTGTGGGGTTGAAGTATCTTCTTTATCGCTATTTAATAGCATCACAGCGCCCATAACTAGGCAAAAGACGGTGGATGCAGCTAATAGGGAGGTCTTCTTATTCATCATTTTTCTACTTCTTACTTTCTTTTGTTTATCTTAGTTAAGAATTTTTGCCAGAGCTGTAGAGTTATTCGTTTTTTGCTCAAGGTTAGTGACGACTTCTTCTACTGCCGCTCTTACTTCAGCAGAGAGGTCAAGGGCCGAGTCTTCTGCAAATCCAAAGAAGCCACCTTCATTGAGATCAAGGGTGATTTGAAGATTCTTTTTGAAACCTCTATCGTGTCCAGCGTATTCACCTTCTGTATCGGCGAAACGACATTTTTGAGATGGACCACCGTTATAGGCCGACCACGAACCTCTAATCACTTTTGTGTAGTCAATTGAAGTATCTTCGCTTTGAACACAAGTTGGGTTATCTTTTACGATCCTTCTAAAGCCGGCTCCACCTTCACCCATGTAGAGGTATTTAATACCGTACTCAACAGTTTGCTTAACCGAGTCGTACTGACCCTTGCCAAGAAATCCATCAAAGTGCCAAAGGGCCGAGAGTTGAAACATTCCCACGTCACTTCCATCACTTCCCCCAACGATAAGTTGACGGTAGCTATTTTCACCACGAAGTTCCTTACAGTTTACAAGAAAGGGAGCTCTTGATTCATCATCGACAAGCTTTTCATTTCCTAAGAAGGTTTTCTTCACTTTCTTGGCATTGAGGGCCATTTTGAAGTTCTTCTTTGCACCATCACTTTTGATACCTTCTCCGTTGGCACGATCATCATTACAGTTGTCACGATCGGCATCCACTTCTCTAAAGTGAACAAAAAGTCCCTCTTGATTGGGAACGGTAAGGGCAAGGGTAAGGAAAGCGTAATAAGCTTCTGGATTGCCTTCATCTAAGTATTTCTTCGCTCTGTTATGAGCAGCATTGAGGATGATCTTTACCACTTCATCACCATATTTTTCAGAATTTCTGGTGTTGTGGCGATAGACGGGTCCATAGACCTGAGCATCTTTATTAATCGTTCCGGTAACTCTATCGAGGATTCTTTCAATAGAGGCCTTGGCCGCTTTTTGGTTGGATTCCTCAGTGAGGAAGCTTTTCTTAACACTACCTGAACTAAGGAGACTACCTTGATCTAAGTACTGTGCTTTATCAAAATAGGCCTGAGTGGCCAGGGATTGGATTAGGGTTAGCCCAATCAATGAACCTTTTACGGTCTTCGACATGTTATTCATGGATAGCTCCTAGAAATTAAAGTTTGAGAAGGTATAGCAGTATCTGATTTTTGACACAATGCACTATGCAAATAATTCTCATATATAGGAAAACTGTAAGGAAATTGCTCATTAATTTTTGGCCAGACCCTAGAGATTTTACTAGGCCTTCATCTTTTCCAAGGGATATGGTCCAAAATTAAGTAGAGTGAGGGCATGAATGAAAACTTTAGCAGTTTCAAATTCAAAGTTTCCCCTAAAGCTATTGGCGCTGGGTTATCCCTTTTGGCCCTTACTGCGGGAATTTTTCTTCATTTAAAAATCAAGAGGACATCCCTACAGGTCATTCCCGATGATCAGGCCCGTAGGCTGATGATCTTGGCCTTTCAGCAAAGGCCGGTTCTTTTTAGAAAGTCACTTCTAATGGTCACTAAGGAGAGTTCTCTCGTGCTTTGGCCCAGAGATCATCAAGGAGAAAGCTTACTTCATTGGGCCATTCTTGGTGAGTGCTCTTCTTGTGTTGAGCTCTTGCTTCACTTGGGGCACCCAGTAAATATCAAAGGTAGAGATGGCCGTGATCCGCTTAGTTATGCTCTTGAGTTTGGCGATCTTGAACTTTCGAGAGCTCTCTTAAAGGCGGGGGCCAATCCCTCTTTCTATAGGAATGAAAATGGCGAGGGACTCTTTGACTTGGTGGAAGATAGTGAACTTAAGAAGCTAATCGAACACTATAGATAAAAAAAAGGCCTTACATAAGTAAGGCCAGTGTATTTTCTAATGTACCCACATACGATAAAGGCGATCTCCGAGGGAAGTGTTTCTCTTTCCATCCTTCACACATTTATTGTACTTTCTCTCCATTGATTTCTTTTTAAAGAATCCCTCTTCTTTGTCGTAAGGAAATTCTTCGTAACATTTCTTAATGTGGGCCTTGAAACGCGCCTCTTCACGCCAGGCCATATCGTAGTCGTAGATGGCGTGGAAACTATCGCCATCCATATCTTGCAGGCGATCTACGGGAGCAAAGTTATCCCAGTCTTTTGTCGTTTGCACCAGACCATCGCGGTCAATGGTGTAGTTGGGCTTTGACGTGCTTCCTACATTGAGAACTTTTTTGTAGGGACGATTGATTCTTGGTTCTGGGTGTTCTGCTGTATCTTCTACTTTAAACTTTACGTTTACTGAAAGTCTTCTGTGTGGACCGTTCATAAGAAGATCGTGAAGCATTTGCAAATCGTTCGTCTGCATTCTCATACAACCATGGCTATCAAAAGCACGTACAAAGGGATCGAGGTCGGGCTGTACGTGAAAACCAATAGGAGTATGTCCCTTTGCTGGATCTTTATCGGTTGTGATTCTAAGGAATGGTTTTCCTGCAAAGTAAGTTGGCTTCTTTCGCTGGGAGATGGCAGCGTATTGATCCAAGTAAGAGTTTTCAAATCTTGGAGTAAGAAGAGTGACGGCGTCATTGAGCACGCCTTCATCAAAAGAGCCTACACCAAGCGGAAATACCATTTTGATATCACTGAGGCGATCACTTACGATAACTTTTCTATCGGCCAAGGAGGCATTGATTTCAAACTCCGTATTGGCCAAGGCAATGACATTCTTAATTTGAACTTGGGCCTTATTGCCGTCAAAGACATTGATCGTCGCAAGGACGAAGGCCATTTGATTTGTTTTAGAAAGTTTTCCAAAAGTGGCAACGGGCAGAGTATAAGTTCCCGCTTGTTCCGAAGGAAGGGCCGTGAGGAAGAGGTTGAGCACTTCATCCATATCGTATTCATCGGCCACAAATTTATCCCAATCCTTTTCAAGGTCTTTGGAAACTTCGTAGAGGGGTTTAAGGGCCGTAATCCCGCTGGCCGCATCGAGGAGCCTTACTCCTTGGAGTTGGTTTCTCTCTTCGGCATTAAAATTAAGGGCGGCATAGGTTTGGCCTATGCTTAAGATCATGAGCGCTGACGCCAGCGCCTTGCGTAGGGTCGATTTCTTCATAGCGTGTGTACCTTTGTCATCAGTTATTGTGTGTGGACCTTGTTTATGATGCATTGTGTGATTTTTAAAGGGCCTTAGTAAAACTTTCTTAGTTGAATATGGACAAGGTCTAACTAAAATTTAAACCTTGCCTATAAGTTTAGGCTAATCTATAAGGTAGGCTGATAATTTTAAGTAGGTAGAGTTAATACAACTCAAAAAAGGATATAGAGACCATTATGCTCGAAACAAGCCAACTCCAGACTCTCGTTGCTGTGGCCCGTGCCAAAAGTTTTTCTAAGGCCGCT
>JBFHGF010000214.1:0-5814 GCA_041583335.1 Bacteriovoracaceae bacterium | reverse complement strand
CTTCCTGCAATTAGGGAGACTACAAATATTTCTCACATCAAAGAGCATTACTACTACTCCCATGATTTTTTGAATCCGACACGTATAGTTCCTTTGGGTCCAGATCCTCTTTTATTTGAAGACAAAAAAAAAGGCCTAGATAAATAAAACTCTAGGCCTTGCAGATTTATTTTATGTTATTAGATTTAATCGAGAAGGAATTTAATCAAAATATCCACCGCTTCTTTGAACTCGGCCTTTTCCGAAACAAGACTTAGTCTCGCCGTATTTGCTGTACCAAAGGCAACCCCTGGAACCATGGCCAGGCCGTGCTTTTCAAGGAGCTCTTCACAAATCGCTACCGAATGATCCCCATCCCCTTCCTTCTTAAATCTTTCCATCACAGGTGCACCAGAAAAATCAATGAAGTAATAGAAGGCCGACTTCGGTTGATACCAAACATGACTTAACTGATTATCACCGAGAGCATCTCCAAGTGTCTCAGCATTATCTCTTAAATGCTTTTTAATCGGCTCAAGGAAAACGGGAATCTTTCCAAAATCAAATTGGCATAGAGCACGTTGAACCAAAGAGTTGGCCCCGGAAGTGGTTTGCCCTTGCAGTTTATTAATAACGGATACCAGCTCTTTATTAGCAATGATAAAGCCGATGCGAAGACCTGTGGAGGCCAATGTTTTAGAAATACCTTCAATAATAATCGTTCGTTTGAGAAGCTCTGGTCTATGTTGATAGAAGTACGTTGGCCTTGGATCATAGAAATAAAGCTCATAGTAGATTTCATCAGAGATAATATTAACATGAGGATACTTCACCATAATTTCGGCAAAGCCCTTCATCCATTCGTCATCATAGTGGGTTCCCGTTGGATTATTAGGACTGTTGACGACAACAAGCTTAGTTTTATCTGTAATTTTACTTTCTAATTCTTCCAGAGAAGGTACATAAACGTTGAAGGGACTACTCTCTACCACAACTTCTGTTCCCCCACAAAAGCGTACCATTTCGGGATAGGAAACCCAGTAAGGAGAGAAGATAATCACTTCATCACCATGATCCACTAAGGTTTGCATTACATTAATGATAGCGTGCTTTCCACCATTGCAAACAAGTGCATCGAAATCACCTTGAGAAGCGAGATCCACTTTTCTTGTTTCTTCAAAGTGAGACATTACTTTTTTGCGAAGCTCTGGGTATCCGGCCACTGGGCTATATTGAAAAGACTTAAGAAAGTCACTTTCACTGCGAATAAGCTCCACAAATTCACTCATGGGACGAAAAGGAAGTTGTCCGGCAGTGAGGTTGTAGACCTTCTTACCATCGGCCGCCATTTGTGTGGCCTTGGCATTGAGTTTAAGGGTGATCGATTCCGTGAGTTTTTTGACTCGGCTACTTAATTCCATGAAGCGCTCCTAGCACATTTATTTTTTTAAATAATCCATAATTGATTGGGGAACAAAATCAGAAATATCTCTTCCATGCTTGTAGAGCTCTTTCACTAGAGAAGAAGATATATAATAGTGATTTCCACCGGTCGGTAAGAAGAAAGTATCAATATCTGAGTTGAGGTGATTATTCATAGAGGCCATTTGAAATTCCATTTCAAAATCTCCCGTTGGTCTCAACCCTCTTACGATAGCATAAATTCCATGGGACTTTGCGTACTCAACGACTAGCCCGTCCCAAGCATCCACCTTCACACGAGGATCATCAGACATATGCTTCTTGATCATCTCGACCCTCTCATCACGAGTGAAGAGGGATTTCTTAGAAGGAGAGACGGCAACTAAAATGGTGACCTCATCAAAAACTTTTAACGCTCTTTTTAAGATGTCGTCATGTCCATTCGTAAAGGGATCAAATGTACCAGGATAGATCGCCTTCTTCGTTACTGTCGTATTCATTTCACTGTCCTTCATTGCAATAATAACGTGCTCATTATGCCTTATGAGGGATTACTTTGAAAACTGGCTTTAACTTAGATTCGTGAGAATTAGCGGAAAAAAAGAGCGATATAACTACCACCCTGCTTATAGACTTTATCGGGTTCATGACCTTGCTGAGACCAAAACTCAAGGGGAACTCCCTTGTCCTTATCGGACTCAATCCATACTTGGGCCTTTACAGACTTATCGTTTAGGATTTTCAAGGTGTCTTCCTTATATAAATTGTGTCTTTCATAAGGTGGGTCTACAAAAAGAATGGCATTTTCACAAGAAAAGCAGTCCTGGGGTTGGGCCAACCACTTCTCCATTGCTCCAGATCTCGTGATAATGGGCCGCTCAGCAATATCCTCACTATAGTACTGCTTCATCATCGAGACATTCTTTTCTAAAATAGAAAATACGCTGCGATTCTTCTCCAAAAGGAAGCACTTATCAGCGCCACGAGACCAAGCTTCTAGGCCCATGGCACCGCTGCCGGCGCATAGGTCATAGAACTCATAACCTGTGAAGTCTTGAATGGAATCAAAGACTCTTCGCTTGAGCAGAACAGATGTTGGGCGAATGAGTTGCCCCTTAGGAACGAAAAGGGACCGGCTTTGTGCCAGTCCCCCCAATATTTTAATCGACATAATGTATTCTTAAACCTTACGCGGCCTTCTTTCCAGCACTATTTGCAGCACCATCTAAAGGAACACTAAAACGAACGCCCCCGGCCATTTCTACTTCACACCCCTCTTCAGAGAGATAGAGTTCAACACCAGAAACAGAAACTTTTAGCTTTCCGCTTTCTACACTGAGAGTGGCCTGCTTTTCACCGAGAGTAAAACTCATGTTGAAATCCATTTGCCCCTGTCCAGAGAATGTCATCTCTCCAGCAGAAGATGAATCATAAGAAGGAGTCGTTGTTTCTGGACGATGGTTTTCCATGGAAACGACATTATCCGACTGCTCCTCTTCTTCAAAACTCTCTTCCATTTCTGGAGTTTCGGTATATTCCTCAGTAGCGGCCTCGACCTGGGTCTGTGCCTCATGAGTTGGTTCATCATATAATTCTTGTTCTTGCTCAGCTTCAACAGTTTCTGACTGCTGTGCTTGGACATTGTCCTCATCTGATTGTGCCGAAGATTCCTCTGACGCTTCTTGTTCAACGAATTCTTTTTCCAAACTTTCAATTTCGTTCATAATGTCTTGCAACTCAGCATCATTAAAATTTTGCTCTAGTGTATTGTCGTTATCTGACATATATTCCTCCGGCCTACTTAAAACAAGTGCCTGTAATTACACTCTATTTTTCTTATCGGCACTCTTTAAAGCACACTTTAGCCCTGTTTTGAGACATTTTCATATTTGAGAATATGTCTGGTCAGATTTGGGTTCAGAACAACATTAAAAACGATAATCGTTTATGTCATTTTTTTGGACTATAATATCAACCTTACATTTGGGATGTCATTGTTTTTCGCCGATTCTTCGATGACAAGTCATTGAAAAATAAGGTAAATTTTCTGACCACAAAAGAGACAACATAAATATGATTCATTTTGAAAAATCAAAGATATTGGGAGCTTAGGGTTGAGTAATCGCTTGTTTACCGCCAATTCCTGGCTCCAAACAAATTTAAAAGGCCCTAGTGCTTTGGATGAACGAAGTTTATCAAACAAAGATTCTTACAATGTCCGCATAGAATCTCGTGAAACTTCAGCTCTAAAGCACGCTCAGCTGCCGCCTTTGCCCCACGCTCATGATTTAGAGAGCGCTCAGGAAGAAAACTTTCTTCCTAAGAAATACTTTATCCCTGGTTGGTCTGGAGGCTCTCTCTTTTCTCGTCCGGCCGTGGCCATTAAGAAACTTCAAGAAGAACTCTGGAAGGATGCTCTTCACACCTTTAAGTCGTCTTCAAGTTTTCCTAAAACAATGTCAATGGCCATTCATGCTGAGTTTAAAAACTCTAAGCACCAATCTTTCATCCCTGTTGAAACACCAGCAGATAGGCTCGAGGCTGCGAAAGAAAAAATTGCGGCCCTCCACGACTACAACCTCTTTTGGACGGAAGTAAAGAAATCACAATCTCCATACTCTCCAATTTTGAAGCTCTTTCTCGAGCTCTATTGTTTTAAAGTCGCTACCATTTACTTACTTAAATTAAAATTCTTAGTTTCTTATTCAGAGGCCACAGACTTCTCTTATACACTAAACCATATCGTTAACCCCAGTACGTTTATTAATCACCTCTTCACCAAAGGCAGCTCCCAAGAGATTAACTGCGAATCGTTGAAGATGAATCAATATTCTTGGTATCGCCCTTCTGGAAAAATTGCTCAGCAATTAGAAGAGCTCACCAGAAGTTTCAGCGAAGTTTCTACCACCCAGTTAATGAAACTTTGTTCTTATCGAGATATCAAAAATTCAGGGTCGTCCTTAAACTTTAATACGAAGAACTATAGCCACGCTCTCTCTCACGCTAGCTTTGGAAAGTTTATCAATCAATTACTGGTTTTCTTTCCCCTGTGGAGTAAACAAGAGAAATTTCAATATCCTGAAGGCAAGAAGATTATTAAGCCAGAAGTTCTCAACACTAAGTTTGTTGGTGATCATATTGAATCCCTTGGTCAAGGACATTGGTTGGCCCAAGAGCAGAACTTAAATCTGGATTGGTCAGAGATTCTTTGTCCTGATTTTTCAACAGGTGAAAATCATAAGAGCTGCTTTGTTAAGACTTCCCAAGAGCTTCAGTTCCTCAATTTCCTTGTAACCTATTCCAAAGATCGTCGTGTCTCCACAAGGGACTTTGTCCTCCAGGTTACGAGAGAGAAGTACAACCGCTCTAAGGCCAATATGTCGGCCCAGATCAGCCTCTTCACCACATCCGAGCAAACGACTGACCTTCTCTATGATCGCGTGGTATTGAATCTCGGCCATCTTCCCAAGAAGAACCCTCATCACTTCTTACTTGGAAAAATTCAAGACCAGAAAGACTCTCTGGCCCAAGAAGGATTACTCTTGGTTCTTACCAATCAGAAAATCTTTGTTCCTAGTCAGAGCAAGAAAGTAACTGCTCTTCTTAAAGATTTTAAAATCGAAGGGATTTTCAATTTTGAAAAGCTTAAAGGGCGCGGTGAAGTTTCAAACTACGTCTACATTCTCAAGAAGAGAAATCCCTTTGCTCGCAACAATGACTTCCTCAATATGGATCCCAGTTCATTAGTTGCCTCACAAAAAGTCGATCAAGAGTCCTGCTTTTCTTTCCGTTGGCATGGAGAGCTTACTCTCTTTTCTAAGTTTGAAAACCTAGTGGAAGAGCTCTTTAGCTTCTTTAAAGAAAGATCCTCTACAAGTACCTCTATTTATCAAAGAGGACTTGGTCATGAGCTCTCTTTTGAGTTCCACCAAGATGCTATTATCGATGGAAAGCTACTCAGCAGTCTTGGCGAAGATAATGAGAATATTACTCACCCCCAGTTTTTCAAGAATTTAACTCTAAGCTGTTCACCCTTTGATACTTTCTTTGCAGTTCAAGAGCTTCAAGATAATCATGGAAAAAGATCTACTAAAGACTTCTTAGGTATTTCTCAAACCACTTTTGAGCAAAGCTATAGCAGTGTACTGATCATTGATCTCAGAAACCCGGTACGTCCTCAAATTGAAATTACTTCTCCAGAGAGTTACTTGGCCAAAAGAGAAGAATATGGGAATGCCTACTTCCAGTACTATGGTCTTACTCCCAAGGTTAAGAACCTCAACCTCAATTTAATGAGAGAGTTTCTAGAAACAGATCTTGGTCGCCAAGTCACTCAAATCTGCCTTAGCGGTGGACCTAGTAAAATGAAGGGAAAACTCAAGTCCCTTCTTTTGCCCAATTTCTTTATGGATG
>JBFHGF010000213.1:0-5846 GCA_041583335.1 Bacteriovoracaceae bacterium | reverse complement strand
CCTAAAAAAAGAATTTGCTCCAGACATTCAAATCTTTAATACATTTATGGCGGCACACGCTATCCCTAAAGAATTTGAAAGTGGACGTATCTATATTGATCAAGTCGTTATCCCCGCCCTTGATGAACTCTTAACTAAGATTACAATTGACGCTGTTGATGTTTTTCATGAGGATGGATACTTCTCTACAGAGGATGTAAAACATCTTTTTGACTACTGTAAGCAAAAAGGACTTCCTCTTAAAACTCACGCTGATGAGTTTCAAGATAATCAAGGTGCAGCTCTCGCTGCTTCTTATAATTGCCTCAGTACCGATCATTTACTCTGTACCTCAGAAGAAGGAATCAAGGCACTGGCCTCCTCTAATACAGTGGCCACTATCCTTCCCGGCACAGGTTTCTTCTTGGGCAAGCCTCAGTCCAATGCACGCCTAATGATTGATTCTGGCGTAAAACTTTCACTGGCTTCTGATTACAATCCAGGAAGTTGCCACTGCGATAACCTCATTCTGATAGCCTCCCTAGCTGCTCCAACACTAAAATTAACTCAAGCTGAGCTTTGGGCCGCCATTACTTTTAATGCTGCTGGCGCTCTCGGCCTTAAAAAGCAGGGCGCTCTTATTCCAGGTATGAAGCCTCGCTTTTCATTCTTTAAAGTTCCTACCCTTGATGAAATTACCTATAACTGGGGTAAGAATTTCGCCACTCAATAAGTATTTATAAGCACTTACAATTAAGTACTTAATCATTTAGCTCTACTTTCCGATAAGACTACTATGAGACGTACTTTTTATTTTCTTTCAGCACTTTTTCTAATCACTTCTTGTGGGCAAGATATCACCTCTGGTGTCCTAACGACGGGATCATCTTCTAGCGCTGCTACTGCCAATACCTGTGGCTGTGAAAGCACTGTCGACCCTGTTTGTGCAAATGCCAACGGACAGTATGTATCTTTCAAAAATGGCTGTCTCGCTCAGTGTTCTGGCTTTCGTTACACAATGGGAAGCTGTAGTAGTGATAATTGCAATAGTAACTCAGGACCAGTTTGTGGGGTCGTCAATGTTGAGCTTAGTCCTAGAGTATATTCTGATGAATGTGCTCTACTTAAGGCCGGTGCTGATCAAGTAGAAGATAGCGAATGTGACCTCTAAAGCCAGCTATTTAACTGCTCTTTAAATTCACCAGATATAAAATCTTTTGATCCCTGTGAAATTTCTTTCACTTTTCCATCTACATAAATAATGGATACAGGAATCGCATCAACCATGTATTTATTAACAAGATCACTATTTTTATCTGCGATAATTGTGAAATTCAAATTGTATTTAGATTTAATTTTTTTTATTTCCTTCAACTGATTGCTCTCATCGGTATTGACTCCAATGACTGCGATATCTTTATCTTTAAACTCAGACACCATTTCAACCAGTGAAGGAAACTCTTCAAGACACGGCGTACACCATGAAGCCCAGAAGTTTACAATCACAACTTTTGGAATCTTTTTGAAAGTAATATCGTTACCCTCAATATCTTTGGCCTTAAAGGCCTTGAGCATACTCTCATAGTGGGCATACTGCTTTTTTTGCTGAGCGACTGGATTTGCAGTTGGATCACTCAAATTAAAAGCACCCTGACTCACTAGATAAAGCGAGAAAATAAAGATCAAGACGAAAAGGGGAACATATTTTTTTATTGTTTTGGCCATAAGCTACTCTATAATAAAGCATATATGAGATTTAATAAAATAAACTTCTTGAGGAAAAAGTTTCACTATTTAATAGATGATACTCCTACTCCATTAAATAATGACGCCGGGCAAACTTTTATCGAGTTTATTTTACTCCTCCTGGTACTCATTACCCTTTCCATGGGAATGGTCGGAGGGTTTAATAACACTGTGGCCAAACAATGGCGAGCGCTAGTTAAAGTAATCTCTTTACCCAATAATACCAATGACTTCGAACTTTAGGGTGAATTATGAAGTATATTCTATCTATTGACCAAGGAACGACCGGTACTACGGCAGCCCTTATAAACTCGAAAGATCTCTCCTTTGTTTCTAAGGTAAACCGTGAGTTTCCCCAAATTTTTCCAAAACCTGGCCATGTTGAACATAACCTTACTGATATTTGGACTTCTGTAGGCTCGACAGTTACTGAAGTTATTACCAAGGCCGGAATTGAGTCTAGTGACATTATTTCAATTGGGATTACGAATCAACGTGAAACGGTTTGTGCTTTTACAAAGACAGGTGTACCTCTACACAATGCCATTGTCTGGCAAGACAGGCGAAGCGCCCAATACTGCGAGTCCCTAAGTTCCGATATCAAAAAAACGATTAAGTCTAAAACTGGGCTTCCTACAGATCCGTACTTTAGCGGTACTAAAATGAAGTGGTTAATCGACAATATTCCCTCTATATCAGAAGCCCAAAAAAATAATAACCTATGCTTTGGAACTATCGACACTTTCCTCCTATATAAACTTACCTCTGGTTCTTCTTTTTACACAGAACCTAGTAATGCTTCACGTACTCTTGTTTACGATATTCATAAAGGAAGTTGGTCATCAGAACTTACTTCTCTTTTTGGAATTGAATTGAGCTCTCTTCCAGAAGTTTTGCCCAGCTTTGGTTCCTTTGGAATAACCAAAGGACTTAGCTTCTTACCGGATGGCATTCCCATCACTGGAATACTAGGTGATCAGCAATCAGCACTTTTTGGTCAAGGTGGTTACACGAAGGGAATTAGTAAATGCACATATGGTACTGGTGCATTTTTTCTTCTCAATACAGGTACAGAAGCAATCAACTCAGAAAATGGTCTGCTTACAACTGTTGCCTATCAAGAAGGCGATAAACTTTATTATGCACTCGAGGGTAGCTGCTATATTGCTGGCGCCGCTGTTCAATGGTTAAGAGATTCTCTTCACCTCATTGAGTCTTCCCCAGCTGTAGAAAAACTTGCTCAAGAAGCGAGTAATGAGTCTTGTGAAAATATCCTCTTTCTCCCATTTTTTACTGGGCTTGGTTCTCCCTATTGGATCAGTAATTCTCAAGCTGCACTTGTAGGTCTTACTCGAGATTCTGGACGAGCACAAATCGCTCGCGCTACTCTCGAAGGTATTGCACTTTCAATTAATGACCTTCTCCAAAGTGTTGAACAAGATAGCGGCTTCTCTCTTAATGAGTTGAGAGTCGACGGTGGTGCCGTAGCCAATAATTTCCTCATGCAAATTCAATCTAATATAAGTGGATTGAAAATCGTTAGACCTGAAGTCATTGAAACTACTGTATTTGGTGCTGCTTGCGCTTCGGCCATTGGTGCCGGACTTTTTAACAAAGAGGAAGTCGCAAAAATTATTTCTACAGATCGAGAATTTGAACCCCAAAAAGAGCTCGACTATGAGATTAAGAAAAAAGCTCTCTGGAAAAAGATGATTCAGAAGCTCTATTTATAAATAGCTATTCAAATCATTGGCCCTACGCAGGCCAATGATTTTCAGTTTCTTAAACTTTGCCTTATATTTCTCTGCTACTTTATGAGATGTATAAACAACTTTATAGTTAAGTTGCTCTATTTCTTTTAGTCGCGATTCAATCATAGGAACACTTCGAACTTCACCAGTAAGTCCTACTTCACCTAAGAAGATTTCGCTTATGTTAATAGACTTTCCTTTATAGCTTGAGAGTAAGCTTGCAATGATACTTAAATCACTTTCTCTTGATGTGAGCTTAAACCCTCCTACAACATTTAAATAAATGTCATTATAACTCAATGGGATTTCAAAATATTTCTCAATTATTGCAACCATCATAGATAATCTATTTTGATCGATACCTTGAGTAGTTCTTCTCCCATTGCCAAATTTATTTTCAACAACGAGTGCCTGAATTTCTATAAAAAGAGGGCGTGTTCCCTCTAATATACAGGTCAAACTACGTCCAAATGAGTCCTCTAGCTGATCGTCTAAGAAATACTGGCTTGGATTGGGTACTTCTTTCAGTCCCACTTCTTCCATCTCAAAAATACCCACTTCATTTGTGTTACCAAATCGATTTTTAATTGCCCTTAATATACGATACTGGCCAAACTGATCTCCTTCAAAATAGATTACCGTATCAACCATATGCTCTAATATCTTAGGGCCCGCGATGCTTCCCTCTTTCGTTATATGCCCCACTATAAAACAAGTTATCCCCTTAGATTTCACATGATTCATAAGTTCATAGGTTACTTCTCTTATTTGACTTACTGTTCCTGGAGCAGATTGAATTTCCTGACTTACTGTTGTTTGAATTGAATCAATGACAACAAAACTTGGTTTTTCCCCTTGAATGATCTCTAATATGTTTTGCCAAGATGTTTCATTCAATATGAGTAGGTTCTCTGACGTTACTCCCAACCGCTTTGCTCTACCAGCAATTTGTGATTCTGATTCTTCACCAGATACATAAAGTATCTTCTTTGAGCTGTAGTTCTTAGATAAACGTGACATTACTTCTAAAAGCAATGTAGATTTACCAATCCCTGGTTGCCCTCCAATTAAGCTTAAGCTACCAGGCACAAGACCACCGCCAACGACACGATCGAACTCATTTATTCCTGTAGCTGTTCTCTCTATAATTTGTTCTGTAATTTCAGAGATGGTTTTGGGGTTTTTTGATGAGCTTGCTCTTCTTGAAAGAGAACTTTTCGCACCTGTTATTGGTTCAGATTCTTCAAGCGTATTCCACTCATCGCATTCGGGGCACTTTCCTAGCCACTTCGGTGACTCGTAGTTGCAGTTTTGACAGATAAATGATGTTTTCTTCTTTGCCATTGATCATTCCTAGTTGCTCACTTGTTCAAAGAATTCATCCTCCGAAATAACTGGAATTTCTAGCTCTATTGCTTTCTTGAACTTGCTACTTGTTGGTGTTTGATCATTGGTCAATAAATAGTCTGTCGACTTGGAAACAGAAGAAGCGACAATTCCACCGATTTCTCTTATTACCTTTTCAATTTCAGATCTTTTCCTTGATAAGCTACCTGTAATACAAATCCGCTTCTTAAGAAATATCGTCTCTTTGTGCTCTACTTCTTCAAAATGGAAGCCCAAATCTATGAGTGCATCAATAAGTTCAATTTTATCTCTAAAGCTTGTAAGAAACTCCGTTGATGATTTCTCAGCAAATCCCTCAACTTCCATCAGTTTCTCTACAGTAAGGGTCCTCATCTTTTCAACTGTATTATACCCTGCCATTACAACCCTCTCACATTTATTATAGGCTCCCCCTTGAATGCCAAGAGCACTGAGAAATGTTGTAAAATCTACTTCTTTCGACTTTGCAATTGAATTTAAAAGTTTCGAAGCGAGCTTATCCTTAACTTTATCTAAGCTCATAAGTTTTTCTTTATTTAGTTTATATAAATCTGGTATTTGAAGTACAAACCCAGCATTAATCATCTCATCTAGGCGCTTCGAAGAGAGATCATCGATTCCTATTTTTTGAATAAAATTTAGAATGCTCTCCTTAACCTGGGCAGGACATTTTTTATTTTCACAAATAAGTCTGATTTCTCTTTCAACGATTGGCCCCTCGCAACTTGGACAACAAGTAGGTATTTCAAAGCTGTTACTTGAAGAGCTAATAACTTCCATAAACTTAGGTATTACTTCACCACTTCTAATGATCTGAATTTCATCCCCTTTCTTCAACTCAAATTGTTTTACCATTCCATAATTATGGAGGGTAACTCTAGAAATCTTTGCTCCAGAGAGTTCGACTGGCTCTACCTCAGCAATAGGAGTCATTATTCCATTTCTTGAAACTTGCCATATAAGTTTTTTAATCTTTGTATTTTT
>JBFHGF010000212.1:0-5857 GCA_041583335.1 Bacteriovoracaceae bacterium | reverse complement strand
TGTTTAACCTCTTCTTTTAAAAGTCCAACACAATGCTGAAGGGTAATAAAATAAAGTTCCGTTTGATCCATTATTGCCATTATAACACTACTCAAAATTCTTTGTTGATTTCATCAGGGTAGAATACTTTCTTCGCATCATACTTCTGCTAGAAATAAGAATAAATCCCATGAGGATAATCCACCATGTTCGAATAACACCATAGAGTATATAACCTATGGACTTGATGATCGTTTGGAGCCAAGGGCGCTCTAGAATAAAAGGCGTGTACTGAGGAGCTGTATGATAATACCAGCGAATAAATTGACGTCCCAACCAAAAGCGTTTCAGAAAGTGATCACGCCAGTGCTGAAAGAAAGTGACAATATAATGTTCACCACTAAAGCCCGCGGTAAAAAAGAAGCAGGCCTGTTTTTCTAGGAGGGCCTCAATCTCTTCAGGAGTTCCCGACTTCTGCTCCGTACTGTAAGAACAGAATCCATAGAAATCGCATTCAAAGAGGCGTACAGAATAGCAGGTTCCATTGGTAAGACCTGAAATACGAACCTCGCCATCAATGCTCGCATTATCTTGATCCGTTAGGTTGGTACGCGATATGCCCAAATCAGAGAGGGTCTCGTTAGTTGCCGTATCTGTACAAGTCGAAGCATCTGCATAGCTATACCAAGAGTCAAAATCAATATCCATCGTATAGCCATCCACAGTGGCCACAAGCTGAGAGTCCCCTTTTGTTAAACTCTCCATACGCGGTAGCGAAGTGTAAACGCGATTGCTAACCTTGACCCGATACACGACACCCGAGTAGTCCTCTTTATTTACAGAAGCA
This sequence comes from Bacteriovoracaceae bacterium, assembly GCA_041583335.1. Taxonomy (GTDB): domain Bacteria; phylum Bdellovibrionota; class Bacteriovoracia; order Bacteriovoracales; family Bacteriovoracaceae. The sequence continues at coordinate 5,031 of JBFHGF010000212.1, read as the reverse complement.
GCATTGGCCATACTCTCCTCTTCTAAAAAGAAGAAAAGAGAGAACTCATCGTTGTCCGCGGGGTTATCCGAAAAATTAAATTTTGAACAATCAAAAACATCGGAGTCATAGTCACAAATATCTTTGAGGTCGATATTGATCGTGCGCGATCCATCGCCGTAGGAAGGAAAATCAATGGAGCCGATCACTTCAAAACTTGTCGGTGAACTCTCCGAGCTAATTCCCACATTAAGGTAAGTGAAAGAGCCCACCACATCGAGGTAGAGATTGAAGCGCAGAAGGTTGGCGCCATCAGTACTTGTGCCCCCGCTAATTTGAGGTAACTGATCGCGATTGGCGTGGTAACTAAAGTCACGATTATCGATTGCAGAGGTACTCCCTGCGATGGGAAGGTAGACCAAATGGGTGCGGTTATTGGTCGCTGAAGTTGAAGTCTCCTCATGTAAATCAAAAGAGTAGGTCCCTGCCCCCGTCAAAAGACCAATGGCCACCTCATTGTCCTGATTGGTGTCGTAAACAATCTGCGAAAAACTGGAGAAGCTAAGCAGAGATAAGGTCGTAACAAGGGCGTATTTCAAGAAATTATTCATATATTCAAGTATCCGTTATCTTAGCGATTACTGTCAAACAAGCTTAGCGCAAAAATGTGGACCCAGTGAGGATTCCTCTGCTAAATTAATCAAAAATTACCAAGGAAGTGACATGCCCTTAACTCATAGCAACCTCAATAGCCTCGTAAGCATCAATGGAGTGCTCACTCCCCCAGAAGAGGCCATGGTCTCTATATTTGACCGAGGATTCCTCTATGGCGATTCTGTCTATGAAGTGACCCTCACCTATAATGACACACCATTTCTTTTAAAGGAGCATCTCGATCGCCTGTGGCGCTCAGCGACAGGGATTGGCATGGAAATCGCTTGGAGTCGCGAGAAGATCTCGGCCTTCATTCATGAAGGACTGCAAGAGTTTAAGAAAATTTCAGATGCTTCGCGTTTCTATATTCGTTTGATCATTACCCGTGGTGGAGGTGAAATTGGACTGGATCCCTCTCTTAGTGAGGGACAAAATCTCTTCATCATTTTTAAACCTCTACCTGAACCCATTAAAGAGCAGTACGAAAAGGGTGTGGATCTGGTCGTCACTGAAATTCTGCGAAACCCCAAGAAGGCCATGGACCCCAATGTAAAGTCAGGGAACTACCTCAATAATGTTATGGCCCTCAAGCAAGCGCGAGAAAAAGGTGCATACGATGCCGTTATGCTCAACGAAAACGGATATGTCACCGAGTCGACTTCGGCCAATATATGGATCGTTCTAGGTAATAAAATTATCACCCCTCCCATCGAAGCGGGAATTCTAGGGGGAATCACCCGCCAAACTCTTATAGATATCGGACTAGCAAAAGGGCTCAATGTAAAAGAGCAAAACTTTACGGCCGACACCCTCTGCAGCGCCGATGAGGTCTTCATTACTTCAAGTACACGGGAAGTCCTACCGGTAACTCAAATCAATGGACAAAGAATTGGTGAGGGAAAACCGGGAAAAGTAACGCTAAAACTCCATCAACTCTATAAAGAGTTTGTTCAGGCGTCCCTTAGTTAGTGCTTTCCGGTTTCTATATTTACGGTGGTAATGATTATATCTCTACCACCTCCATTCGTTTGAAATACACCACCGGCCGTTTCCCCGGCCATATAGATCACTCCATTGGAGATTACGGACCCATAGGCGGTGTCATACTGAGAGAGGTCATCTCCTGTGGCCTCTGTTAATCCCACTTGGTAGCCCCAAACAAAGTTACCAGAAGCATCCACTTTATAGACCCCCATATCCTGAGGGCCACCATAATCATCAAATAGAGAAGCAAAATAGAATCTATCCATAAACTAATTTTAATTCACAATAACGATCATAGAATGATCGGCTAATTAACAAAATTCTTTCACCCTAACCGACTGAAAGTACATACGTTTTTAAAAAAAAGGACAGAACTCGATCAGAACGCGATCGCCTCGAATACAGGTCACTAGTTCTATTGAGAAATTACCGCACTACCAAAGGAGCTGGTCTTATGAGCACGCCTCTTCTTCTTTGCCTTGGTTTCAGGCATTAAAACAAAGCCCGAAGAGTTTGCCTTTTGGGGAGAACTGACTTCTTGTCCGGGACAGAGGCCATTGGCATCGGGAATTTCACAAGAAGATGAATCACTAATGGTGGACACCTCCTTGGTCTCGTCTTTGCCCACGGGGGCGATATCACAGTTGGCTTCCTTCTTATAAACTTGCTGGAGGGCCTCAACTAAAAGAGCACAAGATTTTTTAAAGCTCTTAGGACTCACTTGAGAGGCAATCTTTGAAAGCTTTGACTTCAGTAGATTTCCCGTGCACGGCCCATCTTCCCCCCCTAAGTTCTTACCTAGAATATCGTCAATAGAGCCGGCATCACTTATCTTCCACTCTTTATCTTGTTCGGCAACTTTACAGACGCTGCCACCAACAACCATATCGTGAGTGCAAGGATTATCTCCGATATCGCCCGTTTTCCCATCGGGCAAGATCACAGACTTACAATTCTTCACCGCCGCAGTATAAATATCTTCAAAGCTCGACTCATCAATATTTGAACAAAGGGAATCAGGATTACTTTCAAAAGCGGACTCTTTAATCTCCCCAAACTTGGTATCTTTCATCTTAAAGAGAACCAAGAGGGCAGCAGCATCTTTACAAGTTGCCACAGCAGCAAAGGTCGTATTCAACGGCAGAAGAATGATGAGGAGTATATATTTCATAAGCATAGATTTATTTTATTTCCAATTCTCTTTAATACAAAATCTTTTTGTTTCGCACTCCTACTTTCAGATACTTGCCAGATACATCCACAACCCCTCCCATGGCCAACTCCGTTGTCTATCGTATTTACAGACTAAAGATAATCATTTTGAACTTTTCACATCTTTAGAGGTATCACTTCTCAAAATAATCGAGGGGAAAATATGAAGACTAAAATTATACTTGGACTTGTCTTAAGTTCAATCACTACTATTGCACAGACCGACGTATCAGTGGAGTGCTACTACACCTTTACAGACACCACAATTGAGATCACTCCAAAAATGTCGATCAATTCCTGTACTGCGGATTTTGTTTGGGGCTTTGATAATGTTTGTTTTAGAGGTGATACTCAGGAATTAGTGCAACTTATGAATAATGACTACTTCCGTTGGGGACATTCTCTACGTGTTTATGATGCCCAGGTCGTAACTGAAAACCTTATTGAATATACCGGTGTCGATGCACAAAACTTCTATTCAGGACGTTTTGATCTCACTCGTTGCGAAGAAAATTAAAATAAAGAAAACAATCTCTCTATGTTTGCTGGTGGTGGCAACACCACCAGTAAATACTTCTTTCTAGAGTTCGAACCAATCGGCCTTGCAATCCATCAACTTCTCATATTTGAAAACACAAGTGGTAGGTCTTTCTTCACCATATGATCCCACATAAAGTTCAACGATGCTGTAGTCATCTGCAGTAGTAATCTTAATAATTTCAACATAGCCGCTAAAGCGCAATTGTGACTCGAGCGTTTGCGTGAATTGAGCTTCTTGATTGGCGCAGGTCAAAGTAGAAAGTGTAAGGGCAATTGCCGCGATAATGCTTTTCATGAAAATTCCTTGTTAGGGTGTTTGTTGGGGTCTTTTATTTAGGGTCAACCTATCTTTTTACCGCCCTTTTCGGCCACCAGGGGATACAAAAATCTGTAACATCCTGTAAAAACTATCCTAGCTTGACGCAAAATGGTGAAAAGTCTTGGAAAACGCACTATTTCGTTGACTTAAACGCCCAAATTTATTAAAAATGCCCCTCACGCATTCATCAGAAATAGAGATCGCAGCTTCAATATGTGATGCGTGAATCAGGCCATACGCTGCGGCCTCGAAAGCTATAAGGAGAATCTGATATGGCAAAGGCAACTACGGGCGTTTCACGCTTTAAAATTCAAAGAGCTCTAGGGCTAGAACTTCCAGGTCTTGGAAAAGCTGGTGCTCTTGATCGTCGTCCTTACGGACCAGGTGTTCACGGTAATAAAAGAAAGAAAATTTCTGACTATGCCGTACGTCTAAAAGAAAAACAAAAACTACTTTACCACTACGGTCTTCGTGAGAAGCAACTTGTAAAGTATGTGAAAGCTGCTAAGAAAAACACAGCTGGTAAACCTTGGATGGAAGTGATGATCTCTACTCTTGAGACTCGTCTTAACAACGTTGTATTCCGTCTTAACTGGGCACCATCTATTCCTGCTGCCTCACAAATGGTTTCCCACGGACAAGTAAAAGTTAACGGAAAAGTTGTTGATAAAGCTTCTTTCATCGTTAAAGTTGGTGATGTTGTTGAGCTAACTGCTAAAGGTTACAAAAACCAAAACTACAAGCAGTCTCAAGAAACTCCAAGACTTCCTTCTGTTCCTGCATGTTACAAACTTGAAGGTACTGAAGAGAAGAAAGCAGAGATGATTGCTGCTCCAATGCCAGAAGATGTACCATTCGAGTACGATGGACAACTCGTGGTAGAACACTATTGGAAGGTAAAATAGTCCAATACAAAAACTATTACAAAGAAAGGGCCTCGCTTATGCGGGGCTTTTTTTTTGCTCAAATCTTCCTCAGCTACATAATCACAAAATACAGCATCTCAAATATCAATTTATTCTGGAATCATTTTGATAAATGGCCTGATTAACTTGACCACTAATTGTGACAATCCGTTTAATGCACGTGACTGCCGCGCTCTTCGAGCTTCGTTCGCTGGGTTCTGCGATCCGGTCGCGGGCACTTCAGGTCCAATACTTGCTTCGCAAGTAAGTCCCTTTCGTTGCTTCCTCTAACTTGGTATTTTTGGTTCTTCCTTGCAGGCACCCGACTCTCTCAGCTCTTCGAGCTTCGTTCGCTGGGTTGCTCCGTGCCAAACAGCTTTGCTGTTTGTCGCGGGCAAAAAAAAGGGCCTTGGTTTTAACGCCAAGACCCCCCACAAC
>JBFHGF010000211.1:0-5882 GCA_041583335.1 Bacteriovoracaceae bacterium | reverse complement strand
AATAATATCCCTTTAAACACAATACCCCACTATCTCTCATTATATTATTTCGGTTAGTTATCAGGGCCAAAAGGACTCCTTAAAAAGCGGTATTCTTACATTTAGTAACAAGAAGTGTTATTTTTCGATTAGGGCCATAAAACCATTTCTATTCTGAATTGGTTAATGATATTAATTTTTATACGTATGAAAGCTATAGAACTCCATGATGGAGAAACGTCGGCGAATACAAAATAAATATTGCCCCCAATTTAGGAGACGAGTCCTATGAAACTTTCAATCTTTTCTAATATCGATCTACACAACCCCGATAGTATCGAGTTAAAAAGTGGATGGAAGGTAAACTTTCTTTCTTTTTCCCTTGAAAAATCAGAAACACAAGCTGATGGAACCCCTGGTATTGCCCCCTTAGTAATCCTAGGCGGTGCATTTCAGAAGTTTCACAGTTTTAAAAAAGAAGTCGAAGTCCTTTGCCAAGACATGCCTGTTGTCCTCGTGGACCTTCCCGGACAAGGAAGTAATGATCAACTTGGTGAAGGCCTAAACTTTGATGACTATGCAGCAATTCTAAGAGACTTCTTGGATGAATTGAAAATCAAAAAAATTGTTCCAGTGGCCTTAAGCTACGGCTCGGCCATTGGATTTACTTTTGCTGCTCACTATCCAGAAAGAACCCACAGACTTATCTTAGGAGGTACAACTCCAAAACTTAGAAAGTCCGTGCGTATCCTATTAGAAGAAAGTATTGAGGCCATGAACGAAGGAAGAATGAAAGATTTTTCCACCGGAGTAATCCTCAATCTCTTCAACTACTCGCAAAGAAAGAGAATAAAAATTCCTCGTCTTCTGATCCGAGGATTTCATAAGTCATTAATGAACCTTAGTGAGGAAGACAAGAAGCGCTATCTGGTGAATACAACTCGACTCCTTAATTTAAACGGTTTAGGAGATAGAGCGCCACAATGTGAGACCCTTGTCATTGCAGGTGAGTTTGATAATTTCACAACACCTTCCGAGTGTCTTGAAGTAGCAAACCGCTGTGAAAAAAGAGTTGTGGGAATATTGAGAAATTGTGACCACCTCGCTCCCTTTGTGAGAAAGAACTTAATGATCAGCACCTACCGCAGCTTTGCTCTTCATGGAGAAGTTGAGGATAGTGAAGGTATATCCAACTACGCTCATCGCGATATTCCTCTTGAAAAGAAAATCCTTGAGCCCAGATGGACTTACACTGGTCAGGTCAAAATCAAATGTCCACAAAATACTTGGGAACATTACGTTAATGTAATCAACCTCAACTCTTATGGACTTTGCGTAGATGTTGGCGAAAATATTATTTCTCAAGAAAAACTTCAAAATAGTAAAATTGAGTTTGTTAATGAAGGTTTTGAGCTCGATACCATTTTCTTTGCTAGCTCAAGAGATGGAATTCGAGGGATTTTCAAAAGGTATGATTTTGATACCTATGACAAACTTGAGAAATTTACCGAACGTCTAGGCCAAAATAGCTGTATCTTTCAGCCCACCTCGCTATAATGGCGAGGTGAATACTTGGTTAATTTTTTCATTTGTCGGAGTCTTTGTTGGTACGCTAGCTGGACTCTTTGGAATTGGTGGGGGACTTATTACGGTCCCCATTACTTTTTACGTCCTCCAAAGCCTGGGAGTTGAGCATGGTACGGCCATAATTATGGCCATTAAAAGCTCACTGGCAATTATCATTTTCACATCAACTTTCTCAGTGTACTCCCATAATAAAATCAGCCCCATCGCCTGGAAAATTGTTCGTCAACTAGGACCTGGGGTTATCTTTGGAACAGTGGCCGGATCTTTTCTCGCCGTTTACCTACCGGCCACCGTATTAGAGATCATTTTCACGATTTATGTCACTCTCGTTTCTCTTAAAATGTGGTTTGGCTTCAAAGTTGAGCCCTCACAAGACAAGGTCCCCTCAGCGGTCCTCAATTATGGGGTGGGTTGTATTATTGGTATCAAAAGTGCGATTTTAGGAATTGGCGGTGGAACCATCTCTATCCCCTACCTTTCCTGGCAGGGAGTTCCTATTCATAAAGCGGTAGGAGTATCTGCAAGCATCGGTTTTATTATTGCTGTTAGTGGTACCCTTACGGGATTGCTTCAATCGACGGCCCAATATACGATACCAGAGAGCAGCCTAGGCTTTATCTACCTCCCGGCCCTTATTGGTGTGGGTGCTACCGGACTAATCTTTACTAAAATGGGGAGTAAACTCTCCTACAAACTTCCTCAAAAGAAGATGCAAAAGGGTTTTGCCGTCTTCCTTTTTATCATTGCAGTTAAGTCTGTATCTAATTTCTTCTAATTAAATAGTTACTTAAGGATATCGTATTTTTCTTTGAGATTTAGAATACGTGAAACTTTCTTATCTATAGTCTGTGCTGAAATTTTGCCTTCTCTTACAAGATCCATGATAATTCCATGGGCCTTACCAGCAATATCTTTGTCATAAACCAAGTTATTTCCAAACAACAAAATATCAACCCCTGCATTTAAAGACAGAGAAATCGCTTCCTTGAGTCCATAGTGGTGAGCAATAGCTCCCATATTCATATCATCACTAATCACCACACCATCAAAGCCGAGCTGATCTCTCAAAAGTCCTTGAATCGTTCTCTTTGATAGAGTCGCTGGATAGTAAGCATCTAAATTACGATTGAAAATATGGGCCGTCATAATCATTTCAGCATCACCGCTAGCAATGAGGTTCTTAAAAGGAATAAGTTCTTTTTGATCCCAAGTTTGCGAAACATCAACAAGTCCCTCATGGCTATCGCCACGAGAACTTCCATGCCCTGGAAAGTGCTTAAGAACAGAGACTACTCCCTCTTCTCCTTGCCCCTCAACAAAGCTACGGCAATACTTCTCTACTTTTTCAGGATTACTGGAGAAGCTTCGTCCTAAACTTCCAATCACTGGATTATGAGGATTTGTATTCACATCGGCCAAGGGAGCAAAGTTCACATTAATTCCATGTTCAATTAACTCTTGGGCCAAATCTTTGGCACTATTTTTTACTTGCCACTGAAATTTTGTTCCTAACTTTGCAGGTGATGGTTTAGAAGAGAAACCATACCTCTTCTTTAGTCTCGATACTTTCCCTCCCTCTTCATCTACAGAAACAAAGAGAGGAATTTCAGAAATGGCCTGAAGGTCAGCACTTAGATCTTTCAGCTGGCGTGGAGATCTAATATTTCTCTGGCGGGTTCGTGTTTCAACATCGTAATCAAAATAAATGATACTTCCCACATGGTAGTCTCTCACGGCCCTTTCAACTTCAGAATTAACTTCGAAGCCTCTAAATCCAACAAGGAGCAATTGTCCCACTTTCTCTTCTAAAGAGAGCTTAGAGAGAAGGTCTTGAACCCGCTGAGAGCTCTTTGCGAGGACTTGTCCACAAGATAGAGAGAAGATTAAGGATAGAACCAAGGAGGTAAAACGTTTATTTTTCATGGCGCCAAGATACGCCAAGAAGGTATGTAAATCGATGAAATTGGAATGATTACAAACGCTGTCTACTTCTTAGACTATTGAGACAGAAGCTCTGAGATACTCTGATACCCTTCTTTCTGGGCCCAATCCAAAGGAGTTAAACCATCAGAATTCTTAAGTTGAGTTTCCGCTTTCTTAGTGAGTAATTCTCTTACCACGGCCTCGTGGCCACCCTGTACGGCATAGTGTAGTGCCGTATTTCCAAAGGCATCCTGCTTATCGATATCCTGAGGGCTTTTATCGAGAATAAAGGCCACCATATCCTGATGGCCCTCCATCGAAAGATTCATTAGAAGATTCATTTTCCCCAATACGGAAGGATTGGCATCAGCCCCCTTCTCCACTAACTCTTTAAAAAGATCAGCTTCAAATTGTAAAGCTGCAGCAGTGGCAACACTTAGGCCTGACTGATTCGTAACCAGTGCGTTTGCCCCTTTATCCAGTAATTGGCGAGCAATATTCAAGTGCCCCTCATCAATAGACTTAAGTAGGGCCGTATTACCATATTCATCTTTGGCCTCAATATTAGCACCATGATCAATTAGATAGAGAACCTCTTCCAAATTGCCGAGAGATACGGCCTTGAGAAGTTGAGTATCTTTTGAGTCCTGTGAATTCTCCATTCTCTCAATGGCGGCCTCTGTAATCTGAACCTCATCTTCATTATTGATTACATTTCTCTGCTGAGATCCTCCATCTTCCTTACTAAGAGCAGTACTTACTTGGCCTTGCTGAGAAGAGGTTACGAATTGTTCATTTTTCTCAATAGAGTCTGATTGTGTATTACTCCACAAGCTGACTCCAGTTGCCAATATCAATAGGGGGAGGATCAGTTTCTTATTCATTACTCTTCAATCATTAAGTCTCTAACGGGGTACATTTTCTTGGCCGTATAATCGAAGGACTCACCACCACCAAAGTCACTCATAAGCTTTCTTGTCACTTGGTTTTGAAAAGATCTCAAAGGAGAAGCACTTAACCCTCCCCAACGATGGTTGAAGATAGCAAAGTAATGCTTTCCTGTTTTGGTATTCATCATTCCGGCCAAAGCACTAACCGGATTAGTTGTCCCTGTTTTAACAACAGCTTTTCTCTCGAACTGTTCACCTCTTAAGCGGCTTCTAATCGTTCCATCATCTACACCAGTAACCGCTACAATGTTCTGAATCTGTTCTTGGTTATCTTCAAGTTCACGATCCATTTGCTCAATCATTTTTACAACGATAGCACATGTCGCATAGTTGTCTCGACGAGGACTTTCTAGCGGATATCCCGATCCATTATAGATTGCGATTGTAGGCTCATCTTTATTATATCCAACACGAGTTTCCTTGTAGTTTGGAAAGTTCTGATCCATAAATTCTTTAATGGTCGCTTGATAATCTTCCTTGCCAACAGTTCTAAAGAATTCATCAGCAAAGTAATTATGAGACAGGATATTGGTGTACTTTAAGTATTCCTCGATTTTTGGAGAGAGGACGCTAAGTGATCGAATCCCCTCTCCAGTAATATCAAAGGGAGCTTTTTCGCTGTACTCAACGGCTCCAATGGTTAAATCAAGGTTCTCAGGATTTCTCTCCATTCGTAAGAAGTCCAACCATTCAAGAGAACTATCCCCAATGAAGGCCGTATAGGCCTTCTTATTTAAATTCCATTCAGGTGTGTGTAAATAAGCTTTTAATGTCTTTGTCACATCAGCATGGGACTGACGATGAGGTCTTCTTTGCGCCACCCCCGCATTCTCACTTGCCGACCATGACGTAAAGTTGTCATCAAAAGTGATTTTCTTGATTTCTTTAATTCCAGCATTATTGAGCTGATTCACCAAATAGAAGAGTTTCCTCTTGGCGTAGTTGGGATCTTTCCCACCAGCAATATGCAGCTCTTTCGTTTCAGGATTAAAGTAGAGTTTAGTTGTAAGCTTAAAGGCAGCACCCAGTTTATGAACGGCCACATAAGTTGTGATCAACTTCGTTGTAGATGCCAAGTAACTCTTCTTATGAACATTCTCACCCGCGAGCTCACCATTCTCATCCGTATAACAAAGAGCATGAGACTCAGGATTATATCCACTATTTTTGATAAGCTGATCCCAGTAAGGTCCTGCCATCGTTACTTGAGAAATAGAAAGAATGGCCAGCGCCGCAAATAATTTAGAAATCATAAGTAGTCCTTAGATTTAAGTGTGCGCCGCATTATATGCAATTTCAGAATTATTACTATTACTATTGAAAAAACTATAGATAGGCTTTAGTTAAGCCAATGATTTCAAACAATTAGGTTATTCAAAACGCAGTTGAAACCTTCGGTTTCATCGCTCAAATAAGTTATGTGCTTCAAATAGCTTTGTTATT
>JBFHGF010000210.1:0-5895 GCA_041583335.1 Bacteriovoracaceae bacterium | reverse complement strand
GTGGCCGATTACAAAAGAACGACTTATTTAATAAATCCAAAATTTCAAATCAAGTTCAGCCTCTTCTTCTGCGGACTTATCCTTGTATCTAGTCTCATCTATCCTATTACTATCTATGATTTACTCACAAGTTTTATTGAGTATACTGCAAAGTCTTCCATTGCAGCTTCCGGTCAACTTGCAGACAAACGCAGCGGACTCCTCGTGATTTTAGCCCTTTGGCAACTTGGCTTTTTACTCATCGTTTTTATTATCTGTATTTTCTTTAGCCACAAGATTGCAGGACCAATGTTTAAGCTGCAAAAATTTCTTAAAGAGAAAAAGAATGGTACTGGCCATGATAAACTCTACTTCAGAAAAGGCGATTACTTTCATGAAGTCGCCGATGATATAAACGCTGTATTCGACCAGCTAGACAAGAATCACCACTCTGATCTTGTATATCTGGATGAGGTAAAAAGTTATCTGGGAAATTTAAGCATGGTAGTTCCCGAAGATAAGCAAGCAGTTCTACAGGAGATTACTTCTCGTATCGAACTCATTCAAGAACGTTATAATCGCTAGCATTTAATACTCAAACAAAAGAAAGGAGTTCTTTTTGTTTAATCTTCTGAAAATTACATTTCTTGTAACCTTCATTTCTCCGTTAGCACTCGCCAATTATCCTACTCCTACAGTAAAAACAAAATCATATTTACTCAATGAAATCAAATCAATCTCCTCCAGAGAAACAAGAAATGCTCGCTACCTTGAAGATTTCTATTGGGCCTTTCGTAACCAAAATTCTTCATGGATGAAGACTTCTTTACAGAACTTCAACCCTCGCTCAGAAGAACTCAAACCTTATACGGCAGTTCTTAAAGAAGGATGGCAAACATATTCTAAACTATCAGGCAGTAAACAAATTATTTGCTCAGAGTTACCAACAGGGTTCGATACGATTTCTAAAAAATACTATCGGCTCTACAAGTCTGTTTGCATTCAAGAAAAACTTCAGTCAACTCTTACTTCAAAAACAAAACTCACTGCTGAAGATAAAAGTTTTATTTTGACCAATGACTACATTCTCTCAACGAGTAAATATCGTAATCAGATTACTTCAAAGATAAAAACATCTAACCTGCAAGATCAGACCTTTTTTTCTAATTTCATTAAAAATTATATCTATAATCATAAAAAATTACCTGCTCTTGAACACCTAGAGTTTATGAAGACAGATTCTAAGATTACCCACTTCATTCAAGAGAATCGTCTTTTCGATGCTCATGATAACAAATATTTTACAAATGAGTTTAAGCGCCTAATTTCAGAGTTTAAATCTATCTTACTAGATGGAGACCAAGAAACAGCAACCCTTGCCCTCGAACAGGCGGTAACTTTCTATAACAATAATGAAAATAAAATCGACAATGCGAATGCCTGGAAGCTTTTTTTCTACAATGGAAGAAACCTTGCTAGAGATGAAGATGCACAAGATCTTGCTCTAAGCCTTTTCAAATTTAGTGAGAAGGTGGCAGAAGAAGAGAATCTATTTGATAGTAAATTTCAGTCTCTTATTACTTTATACCAATCTGACCAACTCACACGTGCGATAGAGTTCATTAAAGATAACAAATTTGTAGAGAATTTTTCAGAAATTACACCGCAGCTCCGATTTTGGACCGCCTATATATTTGATCATACTAAAGAAAAGATTAAGGCAAAGGACCTTTATCTAAAACTCATATCCCTTAGCCCTTTAAGCTACTACTCAATTCTTTCACTCAAACAGCTAAGAGAAATAAACCCCAACTATACCTCTGATATCATTATTAAAAGTGACTCTTTTAAAGGTATTGAGCACCTTTCATTCTCGGAAAAAGCGGCAAAGCATATCAGACTATTTAAACTCTTTAATCAGGCAGGAAGCTCATTTCTCACCTCTCTTCAAGGTAGCCAATTAAGAAAAACATCTGCTCATAAGTTTTTTTCTAATAAACACGATCAAACTGTCAGCAATAAAAAGAACTTTTTATTAACTTTCTTCAGCCAAGAAAAAGAATATTTACTCTCTTTTAAACAAGCTTACTCCGGTTTACATAGAGGTGACATCGAGCTCACCCCTACGGTCATCTCTAGCTTATTTCCTACTATTTACGGTAATATTATCAAATCTCAAAATAGTCCTATTGATTTTCGCCTCATCCTCTCCCTCATTAGACAGGAGTCGGCCTTCAACAAAAGAGCAAAAAGTGTTGTCGGTGCCCGCGGTCTAATGCAACTTATGCCCGCCACAGCTCGTATGTTCAAACGCCGTCTTAGATCAAATCAACTATTTGACCCCAATTTAAATATTAATATAGGGGTTAAATTCTTAGAACGGTTAGTTAAACGCTACGATGGCAATCTCATGCTCACTCTTAGTGCTTATAATGCAGGAATGGGAAATGTGTCTAAATGGCAAAAATCTATCCCTTTTAGCGACGATATTCTTTTAAATGTTGAGCTTATTCCTTTTAGTGAAACAAGAAAGTATGTGAAGTTAATTTATAGGAATTTATTCTTCTACAAATATCTAGATCAAGATCCTGGTCATCTTGATCTAGCCTTGAATGAATCTTTTAAAGTATCTTTTAAAAATTAGAGTGTTTATACGTTGAATCTGAAGTGAATGATATCTCCATCTTTCACTTCATATTCCTTACCTTCAATTCTAAGTTTTCCGGCCTCTTTAACTTTTTGCTCACTATGAAGTTCAAATAGGTCTTCACAGTGATAAATTTCGGCTTTGATAAACCCTCTTTCAAAATCTGTATGAATTACACCTGCTGCCTGAGGAGCTTTTGAGCCGGCCTTAAATGTCCAAGCACGAACTTCTTTTTCACCAGCAGTAAAATAAGTTCTTAATCCAAGCATGTCATAGGCAATTTTAGTAAGTGTTTCTAAGCCTGATTTTTCAACACCAATCGCCTCAAGAAATTCAGCCTTCTCTTCTTCTGTTTCTAAAAGAGCAATTTCAGACTCAAGTTTCCCACAGATGATTAGTGAGTTTGAGCCTTCACTTGCAGCATACTCTTCAACCTTCTTAGTGTAATCATTACCATCAGTAACACTTTCTTCATCTACGTTACAAAGGTACAAGACAGGTTTCAAAGTAATCAGGTTTAAGTCTCTAATTGCTAGTGCATCTTCCTCAGATAGTCCTGCATTCTCAGCACGAATTCCCTGCTCTAATTTATCTTTAAGGGCTTCAAGAATTGGTTGTTGTTCTTTAGCGATTTTTTGAGCTTCTTTATTTTGACCTTTCAAGATTTTTGGAATGGCCAAAAGTTTCTTTTCAACAACTTCAAGATCAGCTAGGGCCAACTCAAAATTAATTGTTGTTATGTCATCAACAGGATCAATTGTTCCATGAACATGAACAACGTTCTCGTCGTCAAAACAACGTACAACGTGAACAATTGCATTCACTTGTCGAATATGGCCCAAAAACTGATTACCAAGTCCTTCACCTTTGGAAGCACCTTTCACCAATCCAGCAATATCAACAAACTCAACAATCGTCGGAATGATTTTTTGTGGTTTAATATACTTTGTAATCTTATCAAGTCTTTCGTCTGAAACATTCACGATCCCTACATTGGGCTCAATCGTGCAGAAGGGATAGTTCGCAGCTTCCGCAGGCGCAGCAGTCAAGGCCTTGAATAAAGTTGATCTCCCTACATTTGGTAGTCCCACAATTCCACAATTTAATGCCATTTTACTTGTCCTCTAAAAAGTACTTCTATAGTACTGACCTTTTGCTAAAGGTGTTTTGAGCTTTTTTTATACCATCATTCAAATAACATTCGATGGCCTCAGCAGCTAATTTAAGTAAATCATCTAAATTTATTTTCTCTTCGTCTGTAAATTGTCCCAACACATGAGCGGAAACATCTCCAAACTTAGGTCTTCCTACACCAATTCTTATACGGTGGAAATCTTTTGTTGATATATGCTGGTTAATCGACTTCAATCCATTGTTCCCAGCAAGCCCACCACCAGTTTTTACGGCCAATGTCCCAAAGGGAAGATCAATTTCGTCATGAACTACAATCAAATCTTCAACTCCAACCTTAAAGAAATCCATTGCTGGCCGAACACTTTCACCACTCAAGTTCATATAGGTTTGAGGCATAAGAAATATTACCTGCTCACCCTTAATGGATTTTTGAGCATATTGGCCTTTAAACTTATCTTTCCAAGATAGATCACTCCAGAACGATAGTTGCTCAAAGGCCTTCCAGCCAACATTATGCCTGGTATTTTCGTATTCACGACCAGGGTTTCCGAGAGCTACAACCAACTTTGCCAAAATATCACCAATTATACAAAGAGCGAGCTCACTGAATCATTATTAAATGTTCTGTGAATGGCCTTAGAGAGTAATTCTGCAGTTGAGAGAACTTTAATTTTGGAAATTTTCTCACCCTCTGGTGAAAGAGGGATAGTATCGGTAACGATAACCTGATCAAGAGCATCTGAGTTTTGAATTCTCTCAAGAGCAGGATTAGAAAATACGGGGTGAGTTGTACAAGCAAACACTTTAGTAGCACCATGGTCACGAAGGGCATTACAGGCCTCTATCAAAGTTCCAGCAGTGTCGATCATATCATCAATAATAATACATTCTTTGCCTTTGACATCACCGATAATGTTCATGGCCTTGGCCACATTTTTACCTGTGCGACGCTTATCGATCATAGCAATATCTCCACCAAGCTTTTTAGCGTAGTGACGAACACGCTCTACTCCACCAGCATCTGGAGATACAAAAATTGAGTTATCAGTTAGAAGTTCGCTCGAGATATACTCACTAAGCACTGGCGACGCATAAATATTATCAAATGGTATATCGAAGAAGCCTTGAATCTGACCTGCGTGAACATCCATTGTGATCACGCGAGTTGTTCCGGCCACAGTCAGAAGATCCGCTACTAACTTAGCTGAAATTGGAGTACGTGGACTTACTTTTCGATCTTGTCTTGCATAGCCATAATGAGGAAGAACCGCTGTGATCGAGTTAGCTGACGCTCTCTTTAGTGCATCAACCATAATTAGCAACTCCATCAAGTTATCATTTACTGGGTTGCAAATCGACTGGATTACAAAGACATCCGCACCCCTAACATTTTTCTCCATTTCACAGAAGATCTCACCGTTAGCAAACCTAACCAACTGAGGATCGACGAGTGACACATCGAGGAAATCAGAAATTTTCTGAGCTAGGTTTTTATTGGAATTACCAGAAACTAGGACGATTCTCTTCATTAATGATACCTTTGTTGGGTAGAAAGGTGGTAGGGGTGGTAGGAGTCGAACCTACGCATGGCAGAATCAAAATCTGCTGACTTAACCACTTGTCGACACCCCTATATGGATAATGATGAGACAAATTATATACTAGAACATAGCCCAGTTGGCAACAATTCTTAGAGCTACATCTTAAAGAAATTAGCGACACACCATTTCATTAAATAATTTTCCACGATTCATAAAATAGTCTCTAAAAACGAGAAATGCAGAATTGGAACCATAAAGATTTAGTTTATCACCCGTATCTCTCCCAGATTCAATACCTACCCATGTCATTAAAAGTTCTTTACCATCGTAGCCAATAAACCAGTTATCATTCCCATTATTAGTCGTTCCTGTTTTTCCAAAGAATCTCATTTGACCGAGATTTTCTCCAACTCGATACCTAATGGTTGTCACTGTTGGATCGGATAAAGCATTGATTACACTTGAACCAACTCCGCTATAGCATGCACTTTTTAAAAATGTTGCATATAGGCTTCCTAGCTCATCAAGACTCATTTCAATTGATCCTAGCAGTTGGGCAGGATATTCAGACAGCGGAGTTAGAAGTTGAGGAAT
>JBFHGF010000209.1:0-5907 GCA_041583335.1 Bacteriovoracaceae bacterium | reverse complement strand
GCAAAAAGAAAAAGAGCGCAAACCTAGGTTAATGCAGGAAAATGTTAGAAAAAGAGCGAAGAAAAAAATGAAGAATGATCAAATTGGCACTAAACATTCAATTTCGCTTATTGAAGTTTAGTGCCCACTTTTTTGAAATTCAGAGAAGAGATGACTTAGTAAAGTTCTTTACCAAGGTACAGAGGAGCCATCCGTGTGCCAGAAAGTCCCCGTCTGAGAAATATCACCATGCTCGGCAATTACCCTATAAAGCCCCTCGGCCGACTCTTGGGTATCGATGAGACCTTGATTTCCGGTCATCTCAGTTTTTACGTAACCTGGGTGAAGCATCAACACAGTAATGCCTTGATCTTTTAGGTCCATGGCCAGAGATTTTGCTGCCGCATTGGCCGCGGCCTTTGAGAGTCGATAGCCATAGTAACCCCCAGACTCATTATCGGCGACAGAGCCCATGCGACTAGTTAGAATACCAAGCGTACTTCCTTTTTTCAGACCTTTACCAAGGGTTAACGCCACTTTTAATGGAGCGTAGGTATTCACTTCCACTTGCTTTTGGATATCTTCAAAATTCATATTATCCAGAGTTTCCACTGTGAGAAGGCCAGCATTATTAATCAGAAGGTCCATCTCACCAACTTGAGCGGCCACTTTTTTAAGAATATCCATATCTGTGACATCGACACCTTCGATCACTGTGGCCGCACTTTCACTCAGCTCAGGACTTGCCTTACGACAAAGGGCCACAACCTCATGTCCTTCTTGTAAATATTTTCTAGTTAAGGCCAACCCAATACCGCGGTTAGCACCTGTAATGACAACTTTTGCCATGGCATCCTCCATAAAGTTAAGTTCATACGTGTAGCTCTAGGCATTCTAACTAAACGGCCCCTATTAAGACACCCTATGCTAACAAAATCCTAATAAAAACCACTACTTTTTTAGTTTCCTCCCAAGTAGTATGCGGGGAATTTTTACAAAAGCTCGTCCTTTAATTGCGCAGTGTGGCCCAATGGGATAAGTTCGAGCAAATTTTTATACAAGAGTGAGAGAAAAAATGCAGAAAATCCTTAACCGTAGTTTATTACTCGTTTTGGCGTCCCTTGCGATGGCCAATGTCTATGCCCAAGATAATGTTTCTATTCAAAGAATGAAGCGTGCTGAAATTAAAGAAGACGTTCCTGAAGATAGATCTTTCTTCATTGAAACTTTCTATTATGAAGATCATGTCTACTCGAAGGGGAAGAAAACTCAACTCGGGGATGCCACTCAGCTCTCAGCTTCTCTACGCTACCAATGGTCAAAGGATACTTTCTTTAGAACACGTTTCGAAACTTTCCCAGAAGATAACCGCTTCAATAACAAAACCAATCGCTTTGAACTTCTTGCCAATCATCAGTATGGAAATGTTAACCTGCAATTGGACCTTGAAGTAAATACCAATGAAAAAGACTCTGATGGAACAACCACAGGTGGTTCTTCTGTTGGTCTTGACCTCGATTCAGAATTCTCAGTTATTCAATGGCAACTCAATGACAAGCTAAGATTCAGCTTCTACCCTTTCAATTTTGATGGTGAAGTTGGGGTGGAGTTCAACACTTGGGACGTTACCCGTATGTACTTCATTGATGGTGGACAAGCTTCTTTTATCGGGTCTGATCCAGGATCAACTAAAGTTGCTCAAAAAACAATACCAGGTGTTCAAGTAACCGTTGGAGATTCTCACCTTAACTTCTATGTTGGTGGAGGGGTTGCAACTTATCTTTTCCCAACTAACCCAGACTTCGACATCCAGTACAACACCACCGCTGTAAGATGGGAGCGTAAACAGAATATTGGTTATAAGTTTGGTGCGAACTACCTCACTGAAGAAACTCGTATCTCACTTGCAGGAGTTGGGCATACAAAAGCTGATGAAACCGGTTCTATGCTTGAAAAGGCCGTGGCGCTTTATGGACTTCATAAAAACAAAGCGGGATTTATTCTAGAAGGTGAGCTCATTGGTGCGACTGCCGGTAAGAATGCTTGGCGTTTAAATCGTTCCAGTACTTGGTTTGAGCAAACCACCTTCCCTACATTTCAACCTATTTACAAAGACTATAATGGTAACCGTCAGAACTGGCTTGGAAAGACTGACTTTGCCGCCAGTCTTCGTGTTGGCTTCGAGCTCGATGATATCTGGACTCCTTACTTTGCCTTTCGTTACCAAGGTAAGAACTTTGTCTACAATGACTACTTAAGTGCCAACAGTTTGAGAACTGCTGATGAATCTCAATCTCACGGTGGTCTCCATAGACTTGCTGCGGGATCATTTCTTAATTACGGAAACTTTGTAGTGAATCCAGAAGTTGAATACCGTATGGCCAAGAACCCAGTATTCACCAATGCCGCCGATGCTGTAGACATCACCAGCTCGACTTATCAAGGTCAACGCCTTCAAGCGAAATTTAACAAAGACGATGTCGTTTTTAAGATTGCACTAACGTATAGCTTTAATGGAAGTAAACCATTTACACCATAATATTTGAGACAGGACAAAACCATGAATAGCATGACTAAAATCTTTGGACTCCTTCTTACCGCACTTCTTTTGGTAAATTGCGGCGGAAGTGAAAAACAAGTTTCTGAGTATCAAGATCCGAAAGTAGAGGAACTTATCGCTGACGCTACGGATGTGGACTACCTTATTGGTTCCCAGCAGATTCTTAGAAATGCCTCAGAAAGAGATAAGAAGCTTCTTCAATCTACTCTTCAGGCGATCAAAGTAAACTTGGCCTATCTTGATGAAAGACCAGGAAATGCTGAAGCTCTAGCCAGATTGAATACAGCAATTGAGCAATATGAAACTCTTGTCCTCACAGAACGTGATCAAGAAAGAATTCGTCCTGTATTTAATGAGGCCATTAGACTTTTAGCGAAGTTTGCAAAGATTCAAAATACGAACCTTCCCAATATTCGTTGGTCTGTTTTTTCTTATCGCTTCTCTGATGGTTTGGGAGACTTCACGAATGCTATTGATAATAACAATTGGAAAGTTCGCTATGTACAACAAGAGCGCTACTTGGCCAATTTCGGTAGTGGAAAAGTAACCACGGCCGTAATGCTCTCACCAATCTACGATTTCACCAATGTAAAGAACGTAGCCTACTCTATGCGCCACAATATTGGGGTTGAAGATGATCCTCAAGATCAGGCCACTCGCTCACAAATTATGAATAATACCTTTAAAGTGATGGTCTCTACCACTTACAAAAAAGGTGATAAATTCGATATCTCTCAGTTCAAAAGACTTCCCATGGGAACAATTCCCACCGGACTTAACTTTGACACTGTCGATACAGGTATCATTAGTCTGGCGCAATACTCTGGTAAGAAGAATGTTACTTTTGCTATCGTCTATGATCAGCAATTTAAACTTGAGAGATTCAGCTACATCAGTTGGTCAATTGAACGTTTTAATATCTTTGGTCTCTCCGATAGCGAACTTCCTTATGAGTCTGCTTATGTCGCTCCTATTGAATCCTCTCTAAGCTATAATTTTGGAACGGATGGATTCTCACAACTTCAGCAAATTACAGTTGAAGGAACTCCAGACGAGTTTAGTGTTGGAGAGCATATGGGAACAGCATTTATCAAAATGCAAAATCAGAATGCTAGAGGGACGAAACTCCTCTTCTCTGCACCGATTGATCTCTCTCCCCTTTCGCAGCCAGCTGTTCAGTTTGAGCACACCATCAACTTCTATGAAGGTGAAGCCCAGGCCAATAAAGATGTACGCATGGTTGTGGCCGAATATAAGGAAGGAGTAAGTCCACTTGAACTAGACTGGAAGACTCTCGACTTTAAAGTCGGACCAGAGGGTGATAGTTGGAATGTATTCAAATCAGAAGACCTTGCTCTTCCTGCAGAGTTTAAAGGTAAAATCATAAGACTTGGTTGGTCCCATACCGCCCGCGACGGCAGTACTCCTGTATGGCAGATGATCTCTACGAATATCAAAGATCTCGCCAAGACTGGTGCGAAAGTACAGTTCCTTGAAGAAGATTTCGTACTCGACTCACAAGATAATGATGTTCCTGCAGAGGCCATAACTTGGACCTATGACTTTGGTGAAAAAGGCTTAAGTGAAATGACTCAAATGACGCTTGCAGGTGCTCCTGGTGTATTTACTGAGGGCGAGCACAACGGAGTGAAGTTTATTAAAATGCAAGCTAGAGACGTGGTGGGAACACAACTTCTCTACTCCAATACAATTGACCTTGCCGGAAATAGTGAAGCATCTGTGCAGCTTGTTCACACCATCAACTTCTATAAGGGAGAGGCCAAGGATCAGAAAGATCTCAAGGTTCTCGTGGCGCTAGAGCAAGATGGAGTTGAACCCAAAGAGCTCGCTTGGGAAGAAGTAAGCTTTCAAGAGGGACCAGATGGATCGAGCTGGGATATTCTATCTTCAGAGGACTACATCCTACCTGAATCTTATCAAGGTAAGAAAATCCGTCTTGCTTGGTCACACACGGCCAGAGAAGGAAGCTCACCAGTGTGGCAAATCCTTTCGGTAAATATTAAAGACCAAAGTAAAATCGGAGAATAGTAATGAATCGTCTGGCCAAGTTCTTCATTCTATTAGCACCTCTTCTTATGATCTCATGTGGAGATAGCTATCAAATGCAATCAGGAGAAACATTTGTTTCCACCTTGAAAGGATTTGAAGTCAAAGAAACGGAAACGGGAACAGCAAAAATCTATTCGTCGACGAGTGCCGGGAATCTCATGGCCACGGCCATAAAAGACGCCTACAACCTCGACGTGGTTTTCTACCCTCGAACCTTAATCAACGATAATAGCTATGCCTTTGTTCATCCCGATATGAGCAGTGTAGAAGTGGATAATATCCTCGATATTTTCCCAAGAAATGGTACTCAAGATCAATTTATGATTGGTCTAATGGATGGAGCAGCAATTAAGGAGCTTATTCGTACCCGTACCCAGGATACCTTTAACGTAGATGTTGAAGTCGCCGGACTGGTTTACAATATCAACCTTATGGCCGGAGTACTTCAAAGTGCAACTTTCGAATTGGCCAATGGAAGAAAACTCGATGACCACAAGAATTATCGAGTGGCCATTAATCAATTCTTTTGGTTTTCAGGGGAAACCTTTCCTTCTTATAAGTACAGAAATGGACTTAGCTTCAGCTTTGTTCGTGCGGGAGTACGCTTCTCTGCACGAGAGGCCCTTATTCAATACCTCTCAAAAACAAAGACCTTTCCCTTTCTCGACAATAAAAGAGCGACTGTTGTCGACTACGAGCTAAAAGAAACAGGTCACTACAAAACTTATGAAATTCAAAGTAATCGCCACCGCTCACCTCTTTGGGGAAAGAAAGTCGTCACGACTGGTATAGTAACGGCCTTGAGTAATGTTCAGTGGTTTCCTCGCGGTGTTGACTTCATCATTCAAGATCCCCAAGGAGATGGAAGAGATGATACTTCGGACGCTGTACACGTTCACCTTAAAGGGGATGCCACCAATGTCAAAATTGGGGACATGGTTCAGGTTTCAGGCACCGTTTGGGAGCGCATGACTCTGGAAGAGAGTCAAAACATGTCTAAGACCGTCATTCGTAACGTCACCGATGTTAAAATTTTATCCAGTAACAATACTCTTCCTGAACCTGTGACCATTGGTTTTGATGGTCGCCAAATTCCTGATCAAGTGCTTTCCACTTATCAAGGTAACCTTAACTTCAAAACTTACCTCACTCTAACAGATGGTATCGATTTCTGGGAATCTCTTGAAGGGATGCGAGTAAAAATCAAAAACCCCAGAGTCACTGGATTTCTTGGTGGTCACGAAAACCTCGCCCGTCAGAGTGTTCAGAGGTATATCACTCTCTTCATCCTTCCCGAT
>JBFHGF010000208.1:0-5922 GCA_041583335.1 Bacteriovoracaceae bacterium | reverse complement strand
CAACACATTTCTTCATCGCTTCAACAGGTGCAGTTGTAAACCACGTAGGATTTTGTGCATGCATAGCATGAGCAACGATTTTGAATTTTGCCTGATCTTTATAAGCATCTCCAGCAAGAACAACGGCAGCTGCGCCATCATTAATGGTTGAAGCATTGGCAGCAGTGATCGTTCCATCTTTAATGAAAGCAGGTCTAAGTTGTGGGATCTTTTCGAAGTTGGCCTTAAAAGGACCTTCATCTTCTTCAACCGTTACATCACCTTTTCTGCCTTTAACGACAACAGGAGTGATCTCTGTTTTAAAGATTCCTTCACTTGCTGCTTTTTGAGCTCTTTTAAATGAGTTGATTGAGAACTCATCTTGCTCTTCACGAGTGAAGTTATATTTCTTAGCACACTCTTCAGCGCAGTTCCCCATTGGAGTTCCGGCATAGGCATCAGTTAAACCATCGTGTTGCATCGAATCTTTAAGGGCCGCTTCACCAAACTTAAATCCCCCTCTAGAACCAGGAAGAAGGTGGGGCGCTAAACTCATATTTTCCATACCACCGGCTACAACAACTTCATTGTCGCCCGCGAGGATCGTTTGAGCTCCAGAGATAATTGTCTTTAGTCCAGAACCACATACTTTATTAATTGTCGTTGCAGGAGTCGATTCAGGTAGACCAGCAAAGATAGTCGCTTGTCTTGCAGGGGCCTGGCCAACACCGGCCTGAACAACGTTACCCATGAAAACTTCATCTACTTTTTCTTTACCCATTCCAATCTTTTCAAGAGCACCCTTAATTGCAGCAGCTCCAAGATTAGGTGCTGTAACAGAGGAGAGAGATCCTAGAAATGATCCACTTGGTGTACGAGAACCAGAAAGAATATAAACCGCCATAAATGCTCCTTTAAAATAGAATTTATAATATACGCTTGTACATCTGTATTAAATCGCCAAGAGCTTAAACCATTTCACCCACTAAGACTACCCAGAAAACCTAATTACTTGTGCGAAGCATAGGCCACCCGCTCTTCACTTTACGGCATTAGTCCTCGTGGTGTATGTTGCGCTCTAGAGTATCCAAGGAGTAGAAATTGTTATCAAGAAAAGAACAAGAACGTTTAGGAATTATCCTTCCTGAAGCTTGGCGTGAAAAAGTCGAAGCCGTTTTATATAATGTTTACCAAAAGCAATGTGACGCAGAAAACAAAAAGTTTCAGGTCCATGCCATTACCTACCCTAATGAACTCCTCCTTACAGCGAGCTACCTTGATCCAGAACAATTGGAAACAGCTCCTGTTACCTATATGATAAGTATGGATTTAGAAGAAAAGGAAGATCCTCAGCAGTACTTTGACACTCTCGTTGATTCCATTGGGCTATTCTTCGACTCTTACTTTGCCGACTCTGACTGGAACGACTATCAGCCCAACTGGGATGAAGCAGAATATAAGAATTTAAAATTCTATTATAAAATTGGCAGGGAAAATATGGCCCTATCTATACAAGCGGAGCAATTATTAAATCAATAATCCTAACCTCAACTATCCTCCTCTCTCTTTTTAGCTCATGTCAGAGTGAAGCAACTCGTGAGACTGCTTCTTCATCAGAAAAAGGAGGACTGACCAAAGTAGAAACGATTATCACCCTAACCCCAAAAATCAAACTCACCAATGATCAGGGTGAAATCCATGTGGATACCACAACAGGGGCCAAAGAGAGTCAAATCAGCTACGAAAAAAGAAAGTGGCGTGAGTGGTGCGTTCTTCACGACCGCGAAGATAAAGGTGAAAGAATTCTTGAAGTAGAAAACACCTCTTTCACCGGAGCCGATGGCTGTGAATTGATCTGGCATGTGAAAGTTAATAAAAGTGCCGAACTAGAGTTGAAACAAAAGGCGGGAAAAATCTTTGGAAAGGGTCCCATGTTTGATCTTAGTATTGAGCTTGCGGCCGGGAAGATTAATTGGACAGGCTCCAATATGCCGGTAAAAATTCAATTGGCCTCAGGGACTATTGAATGGAAGGCCGATGGCTGGCCAAAAAAACAAAAGTCTACTATCTCTGTGGCATCAGGATCTATCTACATAGAAAGCCCCAAAGGCTCGCCTGTGACTACTCATATTTCAAATGCAGTGGGTTCATCTGATAATGCTTTCTCTGCTCAACACAAAGACTATCATCAGCTCTTAATCGAAATGGCCGCAGGTAAGGTCGTTCATTCAGAGAGTGATTCCGAGTAATTCTATGCCGAACGCTTATAAGGGTTCGGCACATTTATAATTTCATCCGTATGATAGCGCTTCTTACTCTTCGCCGGGTCAGGTTGAATAATATGGGCCTTGAAGCTCTCATCAATTTTGATCCAACGCTTTTGAATTTCTTCAGGGCACAGGGTCTCTTGAAAAGCTTCCTTTAAATACTGCTCTCGTAAATCCCACATTTCTTCCGTGATCACCATATGAGGATGAGCATCTTTGGGATTTCGCCCGCAATACCTCACTGGACCACCCATCGCACCTACAATAAAGTCCGTCTGCTGCGTCTCAATGATTTTCTGATCAATAACAGCAAAGACCTCTTTTAGCCACAGGTCTTCATAGATCTTGTCATAGAAGATCTGATTGATTTTAAAAATAAGGTCATAGAGCTGCTTTTCGTCTAATCCTGCGATGATTTCCATAAAGATCTTTTCGGTCTTTTTCAGAGAAAAGCTTAAAAAAAGGCCCTTAAAAAGGGCCTTAAATAATCATTACTTAGGTGGCATTTGAGAAAGATGAATTATTCGTCAAACATCCCTGCTTTTGAGTTAGATTTGGTTTCAAAAGCAATATCCTGATCATCATCATCCCCTTCTTCAAGGTCTTCATAAGACTCTTCATCAGCATCGATATCCATTTCTTTAAGGATAGCAAAGAATGACTTTTCATCAGTGAGGTCAGAGATAACAGATTCAACAAACTTGATCGGATACTTTTCGATCATCCCTTCAATTAGATCTTGAAGTTGACCTTCTTCGAGCATTTTTTGTTTTTTCTTAATATCTTTCCAGTCTGAAATATAGTGGTAACGGCAATAACCCAATGTCGTTGCAGGGTTCTCACAGCTACGGAACATACACTCATCAGAATCTGAAGTGTAGAATTCTAAAGTTCTAATGGCCTGGAAAATTTCTTTTAAAGAGTACTCATCAGCAAGATCAGAGATACCTTCAGAGAGCTTCTCTTTGGCCTCCGAAGCAGCATCTTTTTTCTGCTTCTTCGTTAAAGCTACTTCTGCTTCAACCTCAGCTTCAAAATCGAAACTAGCTTGCATTGTATCCAATTTTGAAGGATCTTCTTTATCCATTTTCTTCTTACTTGTCGGAGTGGTGTTATCCTTTTCGACAGCTTGAGATTTAGATTTAGATGTTTTTTTGGCCGTAGTGCTTTTTTCAGCTTTGGCCTTTGTAGACTTTTTAGCAACTTTCTTGGCCTCTGGCTTTGCTGCTGCTCTAGTCGTTTTCTTTTGAGTTACTTTAGTGCTTTTCTTAGCAACTTTCTTTGTTACTTTGTTAGCAGCTTTGGTTGTCTTCTTCGTTGTCTTCTTGGTTACTTTCTTGGTCACTTTCTTGGTAGCTTTTGCGGCAGTCTTTTTAGCAGCTTTCTTCGTAACTTTTTTGGCCACCTTCTTCGCAACCTTTTTGGTCACTTTCTTAGCGGTTTTCTTGGAGGCCTTGGGAGCATTCTTTTTAACTGCTTGTTTGGTCACTTTTTTCGCAGTTTTCTTTACAGCTGGCTTTGCTGTTTTCTTTGCCGTTTTCTTTGCTGTTTTTTTCGCAGTTTTCTTCGCGGCTTTTTTCTTCGTAACCTTCTTGGCCGCTTTAGCCGGAGCTTTTTTGGCCGTCTTTTTCTTTGTTACTTTCTTTGTTACTTTCTTGGTTGCTTTCTTAGCTGCTTTCTTAGTAACCTTTTTGGCCGCTTTCTTTTTTGCCATACCAACTTTCTCCAGTATTTTCTTTAAAACCACGATAGCACCTTTGATGAGTTCACATCAAAAACTGACTTAAACCATACCTATTTAATTTCCCGTCACAGGGAGAACCAATAATAAGATATAAACTACCAATTTTAATTGGTAGCACTTCTTTTATCCCTAGGCAAATAGAATCAAACAATGGTCTAAATCAGCTAAGACTAGACCATTGCACAATAATCTCTAACGAAATTCTTTAAGTTCACTCGCCGCAATAACGAGCCTTTGGATTTCAGAAGTCCCCTCATAAATCTCAGTAATTTTGGCATCTCTAAAGTGACGCTCCACAGGATATTCTTTAACATATCCGTTACCACCAAGAACCTGAATGGCCTTCGTTGTAATCCACATGGCCGCTTCACTGGCAAAAACCTTAGCTTGAGCAGCTTCTTTAGAGTATGACTCTCCAGCATCTTTCAAACGGCTAGCTTCAGCAATAAGAAGTCTAGAAGCGGCAATCTTAGTACTCATATCGGCCAAAATAAACTGTATGGCCTGAAGGTCGCCAATTGGCTTACCAAATTGAATACGCTCCATAGAATATTTCTTAGCATAACGAAAGGCTGCTTCAGCGATCCCAAGGGCCTGAGCAGCAATACCAATTCGCCCACCATCAAGAGTCGCCAAACCAATACTAAAGCCTTTCTTCTCTTTTCCTAAAAGATTCTCTTTTGGCACTTTTACATTTTCAAAAACAATTTGAGTCGTAGAAGATCCGCGAATACCAAGCTTGTCTTCTGATTTTTGAATCGAAAAACCTTCCCAAGCAGTTTCTACGATGAAAGCAGACATTCCCCTGTGGTCTTCTGTTTTCTCTGTCTTAGCAAATACAATAGCAAGTCCGGCTTGCTTTCCATTTGTAATCCAGTTCTTTGTACCATTAAGAAGATAATGATCTCCTTTATCTTCAGCAAATGTTGTCAAAGAAGCTGCATCTGAGCCGGCATCCGGTTCAGAGAGACAGAAACAACCAATCATCTCACCTGTAGCAAGCTTAGGAAGATACTTGGCCTTTTGTTCAGCAGTTCCGTAGTTAATGATTGGCCAGGTTGCTAGTGAAGAGTGTGCCGATACCAAAACACCAGTTGAAGCACATCCGCGTGAAAGTTCTTCAACGATAATGGCATAACTGGTGTAATCCATTCCTGCACCACCAAACTCTTCAGGGATATAAGATCCCATGAATCCATTTTCAGCAACCTTGGCAATCAAATCTTCTGGAATCTTGCCTTTTTCATCAATTTCAGCACCAAGAGGAGCCACTTCAGCATCACTAAACTTGGCCACTAATTCTCTCAACTCTCTGTATTCTGCACTATGCATAGTTCTATCCTTATTATGATTATTTAAAATTTGGTTTACGTTTTTCTAAGAAGGCCGAAGTCCCCTCTTTCATTTCATCAGATCCAAAGACCGCTGCAAACTGCTCAAGTTCACAACGAAGACCTTCAGTAACGGTAAGGTCATTGGCCTCATTCATGACACGCTTAGAGATCTTCACAGCATTAGGACTTACTTTCATAATTTGTCCCATCGTTTTTTCTGCGGCAGCAATCATCTCATCCTTAGTTCTAAAAAGCGCAGTGGCCAATCCAATACGGAAAGCTTCTTCTGCGTTTACATTACGTCCAGTATAAATGATTTCTTTAGCACGATTGCGACCAACGAGTTTAGCTAGTCTTTGAGTTCCTCCAAATCCAGGAATAAGCCCAAGCTTTACTTCTGGCTGACCAAAGATTGCAGTCTCTAAGGCATAGATAAAGTCTGCGGCCATGGCCATCTCAGTTCCACCACCGAGAGCAAAACCATTAACACAGGCAATTACAGGCACAGGAAGAGCTTCAAAGAGCAAAGTCACCTCTTGCCCAAGTCCACCAAATTCCTTGGCTTGCTCAACGGTCATATCCGTCATTTGGGAAATAT
>JBFHGF010000207.1:0-5987 GCA_041583335.1 Bacteriovoracaceae bacterium | reverse complement strand
TCGTTGAGGACGATATTATTTTTGAGGCAATAGTTATAAAGGGTTCTAAAGAGGCTTGGACTAAGAGTGGTGCAAGTGGTGTGGGTTTGCTTGAATTGTTCTAATATGATTTTAGCATCATCTTCCGAGGGAGTTCCCACATCAAAGGCCGGAATTACGGTGGTAACTCCTGCGGCCAAGTTATTCAAACTAAAAATAGGAAAGGCCGGAAGGTCGGCATCACCTGTCGCATAGGGGAGGTGGCGATTAAGGGCATAGTGTTGTGAGGCGAGGAAGCGGTGGCTACGATCGGCCCCTTTTGGGGTGCCCGATGATCCTGTCGTGAAGGTGATGAGGGCCGTGTGCTCACTCTCAACCGCAACTGCTTGGGCGTAGTCATCGGTCAACATTAGATTTTCCAAGGTTTCGGTATAATTCTTTTCGTGGGCGGCAGCCACGATACGAATCGGAATATTTTTGATTTCTGGAATATGGTCTAAATAATCAAAGGCCTTTTCTACACTGATGATGGCCTTGGGATTTACCACAGAAGTCGCCGTTCCCATCTGATCTCTACGGGCCCAACTATCGAGGAAGACCGCAATGGCACCAATCTTTTGTACCGCAAACATGGCCGAATAGAGATAGAGGCTCATGGGAATAAAAATTATAATGCGATCGCCTTTTTCAATTCCTAGATTCTTTAGCCCTGCTGCAATTTTTCCCACCAAAAAGTCGAGATCTTCTACACTCACTGAACTATGGGGTAGCAGAGGAAGTTCTCCATCTTTCCACTTTTGTAAATGGGTGGGATGGGCCCAACTTAGAATTTGAGTTTCTCTATTTTTAAGTAAGTGCTGATACATGAAGGCACTGACGTTATTGAGTTTATGCTCGCCCTCATACTTACCAAAAGGAAGCTCAGGGTTTTGGTAGTCAAAGGCGTGCTCTTCTTCTTTTTGAAGGGCCTTTACCTTATCGCTTATAAATACTTTTTTAATTTCTGTCTTACAGAAGTTTGCTAAGGCCTTGGCCGTTTCTGCCGTTTGAGTGTAGGTGAGGGCATGGCCACCTTTTATGGTGACAACGTCGAGGTTGTCGATGCGTTCAGCTAAGGGTCTAATTTGTTCATCATAGAGGGAGGTTTTATCTCCTTCCCCCCATATCACAAGTACCGGGATACCTCTTTTTTTAATTTTTTCTAGAGAGGCCACGACTTCTTCATCGTGATCACCCTTTTCCCAAAGTGACGCTTTTAAGAGCTTCGGGTTTTTTAAATGTTCAGCATATTTCTTATAACCTTCTGTGGGGGTATCGGGATAGGAAGATTTAATCAAAAAATCTTCAATGGCCTCAGGGGCCTTCGCGGCGAGAATTTTTTCTCCTAAGATAGGAGCAACGGCCACGAGTTTTTTGATAAGGGGAGTTTTGGTTCCATGGGTATAAGGGGAGATCAGCACTAGGGCCTTGATGGCCTCATTATTGGCCGCGGCCTTAAGGGCGGCAATCGATCCATAGGAGTAGCCTATGGCGATGGGGAATTCATTACGTTCTGTAGTGACCGTAGGCATTTTTTCGGTGTAGCGAATAAAACCTTTCCACTTTGCTTGAATGAAGAGCATTTCCAAAGGATAGAAGTCATAGGGAGTACCTGGTGAACCATGGAAAGTATAGAAGCTAGGTGAAATCATAGTTTTATTCCTTGCCTGATAAATTTTAAAATTTTACTTGGAGTTGGGTTTTTAGTGTAAATGATATTAGAAGGATTGCTAGTCATTTCTAGGGGTTTGGGCAATTTTTGAGTGGAGGAGATTTCAGAGAGAAGTTGAGTCAAATCATCAATCTCGTTTTCAATGGTCTTGGCCAAATACTCCATGTAATCAACCTTTTCTCCCTCTTGTCTTTTGTAGACTTCGGTGACTTTGTAGACTTCACCATCATCAATTTTTCGCACCATTTTATGAATGCTATAGCCCGCTGGTCTGTATTCAGAAAGAGCATAGAGGTCACACAGAGTTCCGCGATAATGGGGAAGGATGCCGTGGTGAATATTGATACAACCCAATTTGGGTGCCTCTAAAATGGCCTTCTTATAAATGCAGCGGGTGCGAATATTTAAAATAAGATCAATATCATTTTCCTTCACCCATTGGAGAGCGTCTTGGGTATTCATGCTCTCCCAATTGAGCAAAGGGATTTGATAGCGCTCACAAAGGAGCTCTTTTTTCTTATCCCATTGTTCTGATTTTATATTCTTTAAAATTTGAGAAGACATACCAAACATCCCTACAAAAGGCATTTTGGATAAGGGAGAGAGGAGCTTCTTATCAAGGGTTTTTAAGTTGGCGACGGCACAGATTTCATAGATCTGCTTTTCATCTTGAAACTGACCTTTTAACAGCCCAGCGATTAGGCCATTGTAGTTATCGGGCATATAGTTAATTTGACTCGTTACAATGAGTATTTTCAAGTGGTTACATCCTTTTCATTAATCTAATATGCTTATATTTTAAGTTTAAAGTGTCATATTTCCTACAGGGGAGCGTAATCTTTACGGCCATGCTCAATATTCAAACAGGCCCGGTATAAACTTAGTTGCGTTAATCATTTTAACTTTTAATTGAATAGGGATTTTACTTTGCAAGAAATTGCCGTCTATCTAAATTCACGTGCAGGTCAGGCCGATGCTCCTATTTGGGAGCGCGAAATCCAACGCTGTCTCTTTCGCAGTAGCGTAACTTTTCGTAGACCGGATTCACTTGAGGAACTTGAAGAGAACCTTACGGAAGATGTAAGGCGCGAGGTCGATAGTATTATCTCCGTTGGTGGTGATGGTACCGCTAATACTTTGATTCAGAAACTGGCCGGTAAAGATATTGGCCTCTTGGTTATTCCCGGTGGGACGGCCAATGACTTGGCCTCTGAGTTGGGAACTAAAGATTCTCTACGCCATGCCCTTTCTCAGATAAGGGCCCGTCAGACGAAGAAGATCGATTTGATTTCTGTGAATGGTCAACTGATGGCCACGAATGGAGGAATTGGTTTTGGTGGGCGAGTGGCGGCCAGTGTTAATGAGATGAGAAAGAAGATCCCTCTGTTCAAAACCTTAATGAAGTTTAGCGGCAGAAGTGTGTATTCCTTCTTTGCGGCCTCAGAGCTTGTTGATCTGAGGTTTACGACCTATAAATTTAAGATTGAGTCCAATGAGTTCACCGGCATCGTTGAAGGACCGGCCATATTAATCAATAACCAAAAGGTTCTCGGGGGCAGTTTTGTGGTGGCCCCAGATGCGGATAATAGTGATGGTAAGCTCAATGTGGTGCTCTTTAAACACAGCAATCGCGCTCAAGTACTCCAGTGCCTGTGGAATATGTCCAAGGGTAAAGATATGCAGCGTGATCCTAACTTTATCTCCTTTGAAACCAGCAAGATTAGAATTGAAGTTCTTGATAGAAAAGATAAGTCTGTGGACTTCTTTGGAGACGGAGAAATTTTTAAAAGCGATACCCTTTCTTGGGATATAGAAGTTCTCCCTCAGTCGCTCTTGGTTTATACTATGGAGGAGCAAAGTAGCTTCTTATCGTATTCTTCCCACGTAACCCTTACTTAAAGGTTCATCATGTCGACTTTAGTCACGGGCATCACAGGCTTTATTGGTTCCGAATATTTAAAGATCATATCTCAAATTTCTAAAGATACGAAAACCCATTACTACCTTCTCGTGCGCCCCAACAAGGCCAAGCAATGGAGGCAGAGGGTTTCAAGCTTTGATCATATTGAAGTTATCGCAGGCGATCTCTTGGCCCCTGATATTTTTACAAATACCCGTGAGAATGAAGACTCGCAAATTATCGCTCAAAGAGTAACCCGTATTGTTCATCTTGCGGCCCTCTACGACTTAGGCGCGGGCCATGCGGGTCTTTATAAGGCCAATGTTGTCGGCACACAGCATCTGCTCTTCTTTGCTTCACAATGCCCAAAGCTTAAAGACTTCTTCTATGCCAGCACTATCGCCGTTGCAGGGAATTTTCAAGGCCTCTACAGCGAAGATGACTTTGACTTGGGTCAGAGCTTTCCCGATCACTATGCACAAACCAAATTTGAAGCGGAGAAATTAGTGCGCGAATTTGCCAAGGCCCATAGCGCGATTCAAGTAACCGTGGCCCGTTTTGGCATTGTCATAGGAGACTCACGAACAGGTAAAATGCCACGAGTGGATGGACCCTATTTCCTCTTGCGCGAACTTAGCCGCTTGCAACCCCTAAAGAAACAAATAGCTAAACTTCCTTTTCTTGCCTTTCCCTATGAAGGAGGTTCTGAGATTCCTATGGTTCCTGTGGATTTTGCAGCGAAAGTCATCAATGGGCTAAAAAAGAATACTCATCATCATAGCAACCTTAGGGTAGTGCATGTCTTGGCCGATGCTCTGCCCACGAATGCACAGCTGATGAAAGATTTCCTCGCGCTGATGGATATTCACAGTGAGGTTATGGCCTTGGGATCAGTGAAGCTTCTTAATCCTATCGTTAAACTCGGACTTAAGGCGCTACAGTTACCAGAATCGTTAAGTGATTATATGTCTTCCACTCAGAAAATTTCTTCTCATAAATTACGAGAAGAATTAAAGAAATCTATTGAGATTCCTCTATACAGCGATTTTTCTGATACAATACTAAAGTATTCCTTAAAACATTTTAATTATAATTAACGGACATTAGTGAAACATATAATCTCTTTATCCTATTCAAGTTATGGAACTAATGGTGATGAAATATATGATTTTGAAGGCCATAAACTTCGTATCTCCCAATATAATCTTGGTTTTAACTTTGAATTAGCGGCTTCGTTAATCAAGGAATTCGATGGCCGTGTGGATGCCTTTTCTTTAAATGGAATTCCACCCATTATCCATTCTAAGAGTATCTCTTTCATCCATCCTGAAATTCAAAAATTGATGGCCCTCGCCCGTGTCACTCCGATTTTTGATGGCAGCATGATCAAGAAGACCTATCTTCCTTGGGCCCTACGCCAATTCTATTATAAGAACCCCAAGTTCTTTAACGCCAAGAAGATCAGTATTTATTCGGGGGCCTTTAATTATCATTTATTAGATGATCTCCAAAGCTTTGGATCAACTTTTAAGTTGGGTGATCCTTACTTCTATATGGGGGCACCAAAAATTCTCCATTCACGGGCCCAGCTTGAGAGCTTTATCAAAATTCTAACTCCTGTGTTTAAGCGTTTAAAAGTGAAGAAATCAAAGCTCAATGGATTTACCCATGTTCCTAAGAGCTTTGATACTTTCTTTCTCTCCGATACTTTTATGGGAAATGAGAGCACTTTCAAACTTTTAAATCTTGATCACCTTAAGAATAAAACAGTAATCGTAGATTTCTTAAGCTCAGAATTAAAAGAGAGTTTTAAACGTGCCGGGGTTAAGGAGTGTCTGGTCTGTATGCCAAGTATATTGGCCCATAATCACTTGAGTTTCTCCCTTATTGAATCGCTATTGTTTACCTGTATCTCTCAAGATGCTCGCCTTACTGACCTCACTATTATTCAGTGGATGGAAAAGAAGCGTGACCTAATCGAGTTGGTTAAGTTTGATCGTGTTGATGAACAGGAAGATGGAGAATTAACGAAGTTTGCTTTTATTGTGCATCCTTTGAGTAAGAAACATCTCTTTCGTCACCCACTATTGAAGCCTTTGGTTCCTATATCAAAGCCTCTTTTGCCAGTAGCAGAAGAAGTTTTTAGTGCTTTTCCCGGCTTTTATTGGGGGCGAATGCGAGGAATTAAGTCCAAGAAAAATGGCCGCGAAGTAGAAGGGCTCATTTATATGATGACGGAGACCCCGAAGAAACTGATCGAAAAGGATGTGGATAAAGTTTATCGGCGCCTTATTCGTTTTTGTAATATGGCCGCCGAAGAAGGCGCAAAAATTATTGGCCTTGGTGCTTATACTAAAATCGTTGGTGATGCTGGTGTCAGTGTAAATGAGCAGTCTC
>JBFHGF010000206.1:0-6021 GCA_041583335.1 Bacteriovoracaceae bacterium | reverse complement strand
GCCCCGAATCTGATCCATGAGCTCGATATATTCAACAAACTCAGGCATGCGGTTGGACCAATCTTCTGAATTCATAAATTTGACCATTCCCTTGAGGCGCTTCACTCCATAGGGGGCGGCAAAGAATTTTTCACGATCCACTGGCATGCCCAACTCATCATAGTGCTCATCAAGCCACTGATAGAATTGCTCATATTTTTGCTCAACCTTTTTCTTAAAGGCCGGTGGCAGCACCTTCACATTCATATGGGCCGGGTGATAGACAAAGTGGAAGTTAATAAGCCCTGCACCTAGAGGCCAGATATTAATTTTCTTAAAACCTTGCTTTAACTTCCATTTAATAAAGTCGGGAATATAGTAGATATTGAGGATCTGAACAGCGCAAGCAATCGTCACTTCCACGTGATCATCTGTATTATCCAAAAGCCTAAATGTTTCCATCACTGTCTCCCACTTGGCGGGATAGCGGATATAAGAGTTCATCTGCTCAATGGAGTCAATGGAGTAGTGAAAGCGCACACTCTTGAACTGCTTCCATAAATCTAAGAGACGCTGAGGCATTTCCATTCCATTGGAGTTATAGCGCAATTGAATGGCCGGGGCGTAGCCTTGGGCCACACATTGCTCGAGAAGCTTGTAGTGCTCTTCAATAATTGTCGCCTCACCACCAGCAAAGTAGAGTTGCTTCATATGGGGAATTTGGGCGTAGAGCTGATCCCAAAAGCGCGGGTTATTCAGGTGCCAATTGTAGCTGGCCCCATCAACCTTTCCCTTATTATTCCATTGCATGATTTCTTTGAGGCTGTCGTTTTTAATTTCGGGATAGAGTTTATTCCAATCCTCCACCCACAAAGAAGAATCATGGGGAGAGCACATCACGCACTTTAAATTACACTTGGTGCCTAACCTCAAATCGAGATAGTAAATCTTGGGCTCAATCGTCCCATCTGCGGCCGTTTCGTTGAGCAGTTCATCTAAATCGATATGATCTTCCCAATAACGAGTTTCCCAATTGCGCTTGGACAAATGCCCGGCCGCTTCTTCTTTAAAACACTTCGTGCAAGAGGGAGGAACTTCACCGTTGATCATCATACGACGAACGCCTTTCATGTATTCATTATTCCATGCCTCTAAAAGATCCGTGTGATTGAAGTTGGCCGGTTTACCATCATCATTTTTTAGAATCCCCACTTCTCCCCCATACTTCTTATCGTTGGTGGCCGAAGCGGAGCTGGCGTTGGCCGTACAACAGACACGCATATGTCCATTAGGTCGGGTGGATAAGTGAATCCAAGGCAGAGCGCAATAGGTTTGACTGCGCTCACGCTTGGGCGCTTTGGTTTCACCATTACTTTTGTTTTTGCGTTTAAAGAATATCACTTATATTGATCCTTAAATTGATTGAATGATTGGCCACAAGTTTTCGAGCAAACCTTAAGCTTGCCTTCTTCTAAAGAGCTACAGCCCCAGCTCTTTTGGATTTGAGTAAAGAACTCTCCTTCCAAAATTTCAGCGAGAGGCTTAACTTTAGCGTCGATGGCCTGCAGTCCTCCGGAGCTTTCGATAACTTTCCAGACTTCTGAGCT
The DNA here is from genome assembly GCA_041583335.1 of Bacteriovoracaceae bacterium. GTDB lineage: Bacteria > Bdellovibrionota > Bacteriovoracia > Bacteriovoracales > Bacteriovoracaceae. Next base: position 4,435 of record JBFHGF010000206.1, on the reverse strand, counting down.
ACGGGGTTTATTATACCAGAGGTAGAGCTGATTGCCGGTCCAGCAACAGGGAAAGGCCAGACCTTGAGAGGAAATATAAATGCTTCCCTCATTTAAAGTTTTGCAATCCACTTGAGTTTGATTGAGGTAATTTTCAAGACTGCCAAATTCACTGACAAGGCCTTGCTCTTTTTGTAACGATTGATTTTGATATTGGAGGTCGTGCGGTTTTTCTAAGTAGTACTCCACTTCACCTGAGCGATTATGAACTTCTTGGCGCTCCTTTCCTTGCAGCTTGGTATTGGAAAAGAAGCGTCCTGTCTTCTTTAGCGTGAATTTCTCACAGCCCATTTGAGTGGCCAACTCCCGCGCTTGTTCAACTTGGTGTTCATTGTGGCGAAAAACAATAAACTCCCATACGGCCCGCCCTCCATTGTCAATGAAGGCCTGGATATTGGCCATGGCCCGGGAAAAGTCCACATTCTTGCGGTAGAGGTGATTAGTATCGCCCAGGCCATCAAGGCCAAACTTAATGTCGCCCTTGCCTCCAATCACTTGGGCCAAACGTGCCCACCAGCTCGGAGTTTGCATGCCTCCATTGGTATTCATGCCCAAATTCATTTCAGGGTTTTCTTCTCTAAAGTATTCAAAAGCGGCCAAGGTATCGCGCCCCACACCGGGATCACCATAATTTCCACACATGAAAATACGCTTTAATCCCCTCACTATTTCTGGGGGGAAGATGGCCTTAATATCGGCCAAAGATAGCTCCGAATTGGATAAGTGAGGATTCTCCTTGCCACCTAAGATATTTCGGGCACATTGGGGGCAGCTCGCATTACAGCGATCCGTGATTTCTAAATGAACTTGTTTGATCTTCTCTAGTTTAAACATAGGCCTCAAACTTCTGATTTTGCGAAATCTTGCTACGCCTCTAGGCCAAAATATTCGCAATTATCACGAACTCGAAGCTTTAGAGACCTCATTCCTACCCTTTTTATCCAAAATTCTAAAGGTTTACCCCTATAATGGAAAGGGCCGCTCTTTAGTAAAGGGCATAACAGGCATAGACGACCTTTATTGACTTGGATAAGCACCAAATCTATAATTTTAATCAGTTACAATAAATATCGACTTTAAAAGTAAGGGGTTAATAAAATGGACAGAAGAAAACTAATCAGATCAGCTCTTGTGATGCTTCCCGTTCTCCAATCCCCCCTACTCTTGGCCTCAGAAGCTCAAGTAAAGAAAGTTCAAGGAGCACTCGGACTTAACGATATTCTCCCCATAGCAACTCAAGACGAAAAATACTATCGTGTCCTTATCGAAGTCAACCGCTTTGCCAACGACGGCAGAGAGCGTGAACAAGTAAAATCAGAATATATGAAAGGCAGTATTCAGGCCTTGAATAATAAATATCTAGGCTCTGGCAGGATGGCCTTCACCGTCCTTAATAAAGGCGCTGAAAAGGTATCTTGGGAATATGCCTTCGCTTCAAAGTCAGACTATCAAGCGTGGCAAAGAGAAGTGGCCACTCACTATATCGACTATTCAAAGGCCCACGCCCTTGGACTCAAAGAAAAGATCACTGTTATTGAGTGTTAGGCCCCATGCCCATTCGCATTGCTGACATTCCCGACGAAACTCTGATCCACGACTTCTTACAAGATGGGTTTGAATTAAGAGGGCATTGGAGTGAGCTTCAGAAGTTAAAGGCCGATGAAGCGCAACCGCTTTTTTGCGATTACGATCTCACGCCCTATGAACTCGACTTCAAGCGCCTCAATGACGAAATTAAAGATATCTATCAAAAGTATCAATTCCAAGGTTGGGCCAAGCCTGGCAAGAAAGACTTTGATCCCACATATGGGGGTATTGCCCTTACCGCTAATGATAACCCAAAACTCAGTTGGCAGCGCGGATTGCTTGGCCATGAAAAGGCGATGCAAAAGTCTTTTCATTTTTCCCGTTGGCGAGATTTGGTCGATAGTAAGAATCATTTTCAATTCCTCAAAAATACTTTGGCCGAAAAAGTAAGAGGTAGCTACTACGATTCCTTTAGCTTCCATCTTCCGACCAAGGCAACCCAATACCCCGAAATTCAAAAAGTCATTTCCCTCTTTAAGAAACCTTTCTTTCGCTCTCGCATTGCCACCATCACCCAAGGCCATCATGTTAGACCAGAAGAAGGTTGGCACAGAGACGAGAGGCTCTTTCTCTTTTACCGAGTGATCATTCCCATCCAAACCAGTGAAGCCTGTCGTATCAAAGTACAAAAGGGAGATGAATCCCAAGAATTCGCTCCCCAAGTGGGCAAGGCCTATACTTTCAATACACGCGCACCCCATGCGGCGTTTAATTTACAGGCCTGTGATTTTGATCGCCACTATTTAGTTTTCTGTTTTAGTCCTTGGATGGACTTTGATCCCGCCACAAAGAGCTTTGACTTAAATGAACATGCCGGAGTGACCCATCCCTTTGAGCTTTTCTTAAAGCATACCTTTAACGCCGCTTAAATTTCATCTTCCCTGGAATTAAATCCCAAAAATAGGAACTCAGCTTAACGTTGCTGGCCACTTGTTGATAGTGGTGGCGTGGGCGTAGAGATAGAGGGGCTTCTTGCAATTGTTGCCCCGTCCATTCCCGTGCAAAATACTGCGCCCTCTTTAAAGACGTTTCAAATTTAGATAAATCTTTTAAATGGTGATGGGCCGTCATTTTAGGTCGCTCTTCTAGTTCGGGAAATTGCTGATAGAGCAGCTCTTTTTGCCGTACCAGCGCGCGCCCCGACTCATCTCCACGCATAAAGAGACACTGCTTACCCGCAATTTCTGAGCGAAATTTAAGAGAGAAGAGGTCTTGGCCACCACGGGCCAAGTGGTTGGCCAATGTGTACCACAAACGGCCAAATTGATAGGGATAGATTGCTGTAACTCCAAGGTGCTCAGCGTAGAGCTGCCTTTCCACCCGATCAGTTTCTCGGGAAATATGGTAGTAGCTTTGATCTGTTTCACACCACAGGACCTGTGGCATATGAGAACCAAAGAGCGCATACTCAGTGGCCGGATTTAAAAATTGCAAACCAAAGCTAGAGAATGATCCGGGGGAAATATTGTAGAGCTGTCCCAATTCAATGGGCAGCCACTTTTCAAAGTAGATACTCTCACTAAGCTCAACGACCTCAAGCTCAATTGAATGGCGCTCACAAAATTTACGCGCTTGTTGATACTCATCACCATTTCGTCCCATCACATTCACAAAGAGCGCCCTAGGACGAAGCCCCAGCTCATGAGCACAGTAGAGGATCACTTCACTATCAATTCCACCGCTATAGAGAACCACTGGGCGTTTGCCAATCATGAGATCATCAACGGAGCTTAAAATCTCACACATGGTGGGACGCAGTTGCTGGGGTTCGTAGTAGGCAGGGTCCATCTGGGGAAAATTACATTGGAAGGAAAACTCCGTGCCACCATGACGCCAAGCACTCTCAAAAGCGAGGCGCTTATTGGCAAAGGCCTTCTTTTCATAGGGATTTATGAAATGAAAGGAATTGGCATAGTCGGAAAAATGAAGTTCTAGAGCATCATTCATAGTTTCAAGGTTACCACAACTCTATCTAATCAGGTACAATAGCAGGGTAATCTTATTAATGCTTAAGGATAACCTGTCATGACTAGGCCAACCACCCCATTTGATATCGTCTACATTTCCTTTGATGAACCCAATGCTGAAGAAAATTACCGTGACCTTCTTACCAAGGCGCCCCATGCTAAGCGCGTTCATGGAGTCAAAGGTCTTGATCAGTCCCACCAACAAGCGGCCTCTTTGGCCAAGAGCGAGCGCGTGCTCATCGTCGATGGGGACAATCAAGTAACACGAGATTTCTTTGAACAAGACTTTGATGCGCTCTTAAAGGAAATATCAGATGAAGTAGTCATCTCCTGGGCAGGTAAGAATATTATCAATGGACTCATTTACGGAAATGGTGGCCTTAAGCTTTGGCCAACTAAGTTCTTGCGTGATGTGAATTGCCACTCCAATGGAGTAAGCACCGATTGGTGCCAACACTTTACCTACTTACAAATGAATAATTGGCACAGCTACGTCTGCTGTAATGGTAGCCCCTATCAGGCCTTTCGCGCGGGTTTTCGCGAAGGGGTAAAACTGTGCTTAAATAGTGATGGCTCACGTAATGGCGATCTTCGTAAATCCATAGACCTTATGTTTGAAGGCAATCGACAACGCTTAATCCAGTGGATGAGTCTTGGCGCCGACGTGACCAATGGCTACTACGCTATGTTTGGCGCGCGCTTAGGGTGCCTGCGTATTATTTGTGAAGATGATTTCGATTTAAATCAAGTCAATGACTATGAATGGATTGAGAGCTATTGGAATGGTGAGTTCTCGTATGTACGCGATGGCAAATCCCTAGAGCACTTTGAGCGCATGGTCT
>JBFHGF010000205.1:0-6023 GCA_041583335.1 Bacteriovoracaceae bacterium | reverse complement strand
GCGAGAATGTAGGTTTTTGAAGCCTATTGGTCATAAATTTCTCTTATTGCCTTATTTAAAATGAGGATCAAATTAATCCCTTATCTGAATTAACGTCTCGGTTAATAGAATAGAATACTTTAGGCTGTGAACATAATATCAGACACTTAGAGTTTGACCTCTTGAGCAATACGCCTCAAAATATGGACATGATAGAAGAAAGTAATCAAAGAAAGATTTTAGTAACGGGCTATGGGCCTTTTCTCGAGCATAGGGAAAATCCATCTCTAAAAGTGGCCACCTTCATGGATGAGCTATCGGATCGATGTGACCATGTGGAGTTACCCGTTGAGTTTTCAAAGTTAGATGCGAGTTTAGAATCCCTTTGCCTCCAAAATTATGATGTCATTTACCTCTTAGGCCTGGCCGCAAGTCGTGATGTGGTTACACCTGAGAAAGTGGCCCTGAATTGGTGCTATTGTCCTGGCCGTCCCGATAATGAAGGAAGGACCTTTGAGCGCGGAGAAGAACTTGTCGCTGACAGTGAGGCCGCACTCTTTTCTTCTTTTCCGGTGGAAGAGTTAAGCGCTTTTTTGAATGAAAAGAAAGTGGTATCCCAACTGAGTTTTACGGCGGGAACTTACGTTTGCAATGCGACCTACTATAAGGTTTTAAAGGCGTGCAAGGAGACGGGACAGAAGGTTTGCTTTATCCACATCCCAAAGGATGTGGATTGCAAGGTTCTGGCCCAGAGACTAATTGAATTTAGCGCTTCCCTTAATCTTGAATCTTCCACTCGAAATCAAAGTTGATTCTTCCTTCATCAATAAGGACTTTGTGAACTTCTTTGCTCCAAATTTTCTTACTGGGATTCCATTTGAAACGGGCCTTGGCCACTTTATTTTTTATGGCATTGAATTCGTTTACTGCTACAGGATCTTTCCAATTCGGTGCCTTGAGGGTGGCCACCATGGTTACTTTAGGACTTTCGGCCAAAGTGATAATGCGATCAATGGAATATTCACGCGCAATTTTAAGCATCGAGAGAACATCAGTCACAGCGCGATGAGGGAAGGGGTTAATGAAACCATGGGAATGTTCCAAAAGGGCCATCGAGCGTCCTGTCATGGTCTTTGGAAATTCAATATCGGTCATGGTATCAATCCACGTTTTCTCGGGCATCTCTAGTCCATAGCGAGAAAACATTGCTCTTAGCATGGGAATGTCATAGCCTGGTCCATTATGGGCCATCAGATAATCGGCCTTATCCATGAGGGTCTTTAGTTGCTCAAGCACTAAGTGGATCTCTTGGCCTTTGGCACCCCAGTCATCGAGTAGCTTATCGGTAATTCCTGTAATGGCCTCGACTTCTTCCGAGATGGGCAGGTGGTCAACTTCGTTAATGAGTTCACTGAGGATTTTGACCGGCTGATTGGCCGACCAATCCCAAAGAACCGCTCCAATTTCGGTGACACGATCCGTCTTTATATCGACTCCGGTGAATTGCAGATCGCGATTCATTCCTTCTAGGTCAATTCCAAGAATAAATTGGGAAGATGTGTCAGACATGGGAGCTCCTAATTGAAATAATGAGGGTTGGTTATCTAATAGAATCCTTTAAGTTTCAAGGCATAGGGCATGAGAAATGGGCCCTATGGAGACAAAATAGCTTAAAATTTTCCAAAAAGTTAACATCTGGCCCACGCATGTTTACAATGTTTTCCTATACTATGATAGTCGGCCATCACGAAGCTCGTTTCGAGTTTCAAGGCGAAGGAATCTGTATTTAATGAGGCTTTATATAATCTTGATTTTCACTGCGGTGGCCATGGCCTTTTCGACGGGATATATCGCGCTATTCTTGCAGGGGACTTATCAGGCCACGCCTTCAGATATCTTAAGAATTGACCAAGTTAAACAAGATTTTCAAAGGCAAGTTGAACCTCGCTATATTATCAACTTCAATAGCCTCTATTTTAGTGAAAATCAATTTCAACTCCTTGACCCTCGCTTTACCTTCAATCAACGTCATGTGCTTGATGATAGCAATCGCTTTGGAACGGATAAGGAATGTGAGCTGCCTTTTTCTGATCTCTTGACCCAAGATAACTTTAATAAAGTATGGATTTGGGAGGAGTTTCGCTGTGGGCGACGTGCGGTTTTACCCCGTGAGTTCTTTATTACCGATCCCTTTATCCATCCCTCGGGACAAAGTTTTGCCTACCTCGCTTATCGCTTGGGCAAGAGTGAGTATAAAGGGCGCTCATGGGTAATGGCCCACCTTCCTTTCTTTCATGTTAGCGAATTGAAGAAATTAAAGCGTGAGTTTGGAGAGTTGAGAGGGATTTTTGAAATCCTTCAAGGTGTTGATGAACAGGCCCTCAATGATTTGATTAGAGGTAAGGGCACGATCCTCACTCGTGAATACCTCTTTGCTCGTTTAACGTATCCTAAAATTTTTAGTATTCTCGAATATCGTATTTATGATCGCAATGATCTCGAAGATTTTCTCAAGGATAATAGTCCTTATATTTTAAATAATTATAAGCGTGGTAGAAGCTGTTTCTATCGCGATGGTGGTCTCTGTTGGGATTACAATATTAAGCATATTTTTAAGTTGGCCAACGACTCGACTATTGTGCTCTTCTTTGGACTGATCATTATTATTTTAGTGGTGGTAAGGTTACTCCTTGTTAAGCTGAAGGCCCAGCGTTTGGAAGATGAAAAGAGGCGCTTGGCCCTAAGGGTTTTAACCCATGAGTTTCGCACCCCGATAACCAGCTTAACCCTTCTATTAGAGAAGATGGGCCGCAAGTATGAGCTCTTTGATGAAGATCTAGAAGAAGTCTACTTGCGTATGTCTAGTGAAGTGCATCGTTTGAGAAGGCTTACGGATACCTCTCGCAATTACCTTAAGGCCCAGCAAAACCATCGCTTGCTGGAACTCAATTATGAAAATGTGCCCTCCGTGAATCTCTTTGTAGAGGATATCATCGCTCCTTTTATGGATGCCCATGAAGGACAGATCCATTGGAATCCCCTCAAAGAAGATATGGCGATTACTCAAGATGCTTATTGGTTGGGTATTTGTATGAAGAATATTGTAGAAAATGCCGCCACTCACGGAGAGTTTCCGGTGACTATTTCTCTGACAAAGGAAAAGAATAAACTCTTCTTTAGAGTTCAAGATTGTGGACAATGTCAGTTTGAAAGTTTGGGGATTATGACCCAAGAGTTTATTAAAGGCAATAAAAGTAGTGGTACCGGTCTCGGTATGAATATTGTTAAAAAAGTCTGTCGCGAAATGGGGATTGATTTAACGCTCGAGTTAAATCCAACCGTTTTTACGTTGGCAATACCATTAACTTTCAATGGTCAGAATAAGGCCATGAACTCTCGTATGGTTGGTTCATTCAGAGGATAAGGGGATTTGAAAAGATGAGTGCGAAAATTTTAGTGATTGAAGATGATGAAAATCTAGGGGCCACTTTAAAAAGCTTTTTACGTGATGAAGGTCATGATGTTGAGCTCTCGCCCAACTTGGCCCGCGCCCGCGATCTCGATCTTAAAGAGTATGAATTGGTTATTCTCGATTGGATGCTTCCCGACGGACAGGGAATTGATTTTTTACGTGAAATAAGAGGTAAAGGCCATAGCGGACCGGTGATTATGCTAACGGCCCGTACCGAAGTGATTGATAAAGTAGTAGGGCTTGAAAGCGGTGCTGATGACTATCTCACCAAGCCCTTTGAGCCAAGAGAATTGGCAGCAAGAATCCGTGTTCAACTTCGCCATCAAAGTGAAAAGGGTGAGGCCAGTAGTGCTGCCCAAGAGGTAATTACCCTGGGAGATTTGAATATAGATCTTGGACGACGTGAAATTACTTTCAATGGTGAGCTAAAAGAATTTACGAAAATGGAGTTCGACTTCTTGGTTCTCTTGGCGGAATCACCTAACCGTGCCTTTAGCCGAGAAGAAATTCTCAATAAAGTGTGGGGATATGAAAATTATCCCTCCACGCGTACTGTGGATACCCATGTCTTGCAAATTAGGCAGAAACTCTATGACGAGTTAATTGAAACGGTTCGTGGAGTGGGTTATCGTCTGCGCTTTAACGACTAAGGATTCTTCTTGGAGGGACTGTCTTCACTGTTGAGGTGTTGCTTATATTTACGTAGTTCAAAGTCTTGGGTGCGGTAGAAGTGCTGCATCTTTTTGACTACGTTTTCAATTCTCTCTAGAGAGTCGATAGATCTATTCACTAACTGAGCTTTCTCTTCAGGGTTACTAACTTTTTGGTTTCTCTTCAAGGTGGCCATGGCGATAAAGAGTGGGTTGCTAATGAGATGGCATAATTCACCAAAGAGATTGGAAACCTCTTTATTATTTTCAAGTTCTTTAGTTAAGGAATACTGATTAAGGCTGCCATAGATAAGTTTATAGGCCCTACGTGCACAAATATATTTGAACACGGCATAGTTTATATAGAGAATCGTTTGCTTAATGGCCAATATATTGGATACCTCAAAAGGGAAGTAATTAAGTGGAAAGTAGAGCAGAAAGTAGGCGATATCTAAATAGGCCACATAGCGCGAATTCCCTGGCATCACTGTGAATTGTATAAAGGACATGAGGATAAGACCATTGTAGTAGTCAGAGGGCAAGCCTCCAAGGAAGTAACTCACGATACTTTGGCCCAGTCCCGAGAGGATCAGCATATAGAGGAATTGGCGATTCATATCCTTCGCTCGGTTTTTCACGAGTGATAAGTAGAGCACAAGCATAGGGATAATGAAGGCCATTCTCAAGGAAAAGAAGAAGAGAAGTGATTTTTCACTCAGCATCGAATCCATGAGGGACCATAGGGGATAGACCATCATTCCTATTTTTATATAGAAGAGATAGTTACGACGAGTCGTCTCTTCTTGATGCTGTTGATAGAGTTCTATCTCTAAGTTTGGATGGGTTCGATCTTCCATATATTCTATATTAGAGACTTTTAGATTTTAGGCAAAATAAACTTAGAGGAAAATGCTATTTTCCAGTAAAGAGCTTTATAGATTTAAAGATTTCTATATATCTCTTTTCGATCTTAATTTATGATTTTAGGAAATCTTTAAGTGCATTGATAAAAGCATCGATATCGTCTTCATTATTATAGAAATGAATGGCCGCACGAATAAGACCTCTCCTATTATTTACATAAATCGAGCGCTCTTCTAGATAGGTGATTAATTCATCTGCAGGTTTGGTAATGGCAAAGGTGGTGATCCCGCTACAGCGCTCACGCTCATCTGATCCTAAAATCTCTAGACCTAACTCTCTAATGGCAAAGCGTAACTTTTGAGAGAGATCAAGTACTCGTTCTCTAATTTTCTCTGGTCCTATCTCCATATTTATTTCAATCGCTCTTTTGACCGCGGCCAAATGAGCAAAGGGCAGAGTTCCCAATTGAAAAGTGGCCACGTCTGTGCGCGGTACTTTGGGGATATTCTTCATTTCAAAGGGTTCATAGACTGAGCACCACCCAAGAATGGGAGGGCGATGATTTTTCATGAAGTCCTCTGACATGTAGAGGATGGCGCGCCCCATTCCGGCCCCCATCCACTTGTGGCAAGTGGCGGTGAGCATTGAAACTTTTAATTTTCTTAAATCAAAGGGAAAGACACCTAGGGATTGAGTTGCGTTGACAATAAATTCGAGGCCTCGGCTTTCTAATGCGCGAGAGAGGGCTTCAATATCTGTTCTTAGACCGGTGGAGAATTGCACATGGGAACAGACGACGGCCTTGGTTTTGGGGCCAATGGAGTTTAAGATATCTTCGACTTCGAAAACACCTTGGTGAGAAGGGACCTGTTTGACTTCAATACCATGATGGTAGAAGGGGAGGATACTGCTGGGAAATTCATCGGCCGGAGCGATAATTTCTAGACCTTCAGGAAATCTCTGCTTAAGCATCATGGCGGCCATATTCATATTGTGGGAGGTATTTTCTGTAATGGTGACCTGTTCAGCAGGACAATGGAGGAATTCTGCGAGGCGAT
>JBFHGF010000204.1:0-6042 GCA_041583335.1 Bacteriovoracaceae bacterium | reverse complement strand
GCTCTTCGAGCTTCGTTCGCTGGGTTGCTCCGTGCCAAACAGCTTTGCTGTTTGTCGCGGGCAAAAAAAAGGGCCTTGGTTTTAACGCCAAGACCCCCCACAACAACAGGAACACTTCATTACAACAGGATAAATCCCTTGTGATGAGCTGCTCAAAAATTAGAATGCAGCCCATCGTCTGACAAGTCGATTCTCTGGACACTATAGTTTTTACAGGATGACTGTGCTTAAATCTCTACTTTAAGTTCTGGCCATTCCTCAGGCCCGTAGAAGACACATCCTGATAGTCGTGGGCCTCGAGAAAGAAAATATTGAGTTCATAATGAAGGGTTAAGAAGTCAAACTGCTTGGTCAGCTCTTCCATCTCCCCTTGTCTGGGACAGACATAGATTTCATCAAGTGATGACAAGAGCTTTTGCGCTTCCCTCCAGCGGTGAATGGATAAGAAGGTATCATCACCCATCAGAAGTCTCTTCTTTTTAAGAGGCAGTTGGGGCAACCATGTCACCGTGGGATTGCTCCGCTCTTTAGTTAGAAAACCCGGATAGATATATAGGTTTTCCTTAGTGCTTTTGCGTACATACTCATAGATCGATTTAAAGTCTTCCCAAACATCGGTTTCACGGCCATCTTTCCATGGGTTGGCATCAGGTATAATCAAAACCGGAAAGGGACCACACCCTTGGACACATGCCTCATGACCTTTATGCCAAGGCGAGAAAGAGCCAGGGAAAAGAACCAGTTGATCCCACAGTTGCGCCAGAGGACTGAAGCACTTCAAATGTTCGGGTAATTCCCTCTCACTGGCCCCAAAAAGGGTGCACAGAGCACTGAGTTGAGCAAGCTCTACACTGGCCTGGTCTTTAGTTAGATTGCGCTCAAGGAGCCTTTTAAACTGGTCAAAATCAAATATATCCATAACTACCCAAATATTTACCTTCTTAGTGTATCAAAGGCCTCTATAGTTGTATAATTCAGATTATGAACTTTGAATTTAGTCTTGAAGACCTCCACTTTTACATAGAACTCGAACAATGCCCCAAGCATCATCCCGATCTCAAGCACTCTGACTTTTACGAAGAGGATCTCGATCTATGGCGAGAGGGAGAGCTGGTCTTTTTTCAAATGCTCATCACATCTTCCAAAATAAACGAAAATCAACACGACAAAGATCAACGCCAACACTATGTTCCCGCAATTTTACTGCCCCTCGACAATGAAGAGGAACTCCAAGAACGCATCGAGCTCTTTCTCGACGGGCCCAATGGACTCGAGAAGATTTTATCCCACTGGGATGAAAACACCGATACATTTCCCGACTGGGCCCATAAAGACTAGTTCTTTCCAGCACTTAAAGGCCGTATCGACCTTAAACACTCCCTGTAATTCTGACCTATCCCCCTGAATTAAGTCCCAAGAAATGGCATAGTCATTCCTATGTCAGTTAAAAACTTTGTATCCACAGTCCTTCTTACCTCTGCCCTCTTTCTTGGATCGGGAGCGATCGCGAATGTCCATGCCCAATCCATCTCGCTAGACCAAGTTAACCAACATATCCTGAAACTAAGGGGCCTGAAAGATGGTGTCTTTGGACTCAAGGCCGAACAAATCGATAGCAATAGAGAGTTCTATTTGAATTCTTTGCGCCAAAGTGAAGACTACGCCCAATCATTGACGGAATATCTAATTAAAGACTACGAAGATGGTGGGGTTGATGCTTATACACTCAATTTGGTTCACGAGTATTTGAGCTATCAAATTGGCCTCCACTCTCAAATAGTAAAACTACCTTTATCGAAGGAAAATATTCTTCTCAAGTCAATGCAACTGGTAACCATTAAAAAAGTAAATGACCTCTTCTTTTCCAACTCAGGACTTAGAGCGATTTACAAAGATCAACTCAATGGAGGTTACCAAGGCCTTGAAGCTTGGCGCCACCTCATGGATCGCCTCTTCATCAAGTCCTATATCAACACCCTAAATGAGATGACCAAAGAAGCGTACTATCCCCTTGAGAAAGTAAATCTCGATGTCCTGAGTACAGAAAACAAAGCGATAGTCCTCTCTTTCAAAGAGTCACCCCTTTATAATGAAATCCTTAAAGGTCGCAACTGGACCAATACCCTCCTCAATGAAAACTTCTGGGCCAATTTTTCCGACAATACCGCAGCGGCGCTTGGAAAAGTGACCACCGGTGCTTCGGCCGCCTTTGGTGCCGTTGCTGGAAATATAGCTTGGCGTGAAGGTTACCTCAGAGATGATAAAGTGCTCTTGGACACCTTAAAGAAAACAGTGAAACCATTTGATCTTCTTATGGAAAAGAAAGCCTATAAATTTACCGACCTCACCATTCCTGGGCATTGGGGACATATCGGTGTTTATTTGGGAACCAAAGAGCAATTGCAACAGCTTGGTCTGTGGGAGCACTCTGTCCTTGATCCTTTTCGCGAAAATATTGAAAGAGGAAAAACCATATTCCAAGTACGGAGAACGGGACTGGTCTTTGACTCACTTGACGACTTTATGAATCTCGATGAAATGGCCGTCATTCGTGTAGAAGGCCAAGTGGAAAAGCCTAAAGACGAACTTAAACTGGTCTTTGAATACCTGGCCGATCAACTCAATAAGTCCTACGACTTCTCCTTTGATGCTATGACCTCAAAGACAATTACCTGTACTGAGATTGTGGCCTTCTCCTATGGACCCATCAAGTGGCCTATGGATTATCTTTTGGGACGCTATACTATTTCACCTAATAATATGGCGGAGCTTACTTTCTTTACAGGCTCTCCCCTTAAGACGATTGCCTATATTACTGGAGACAAGCAAGGAACACATTACCGAAGTGAGGCAGAGTTTGGAGAGACACTCGAATACAAGTCCTTTGGAAATATCTACAAGAAAGAATCAAGCCTTTGCAAGAGAAGAACGTATCGCCATAATCGCTCTTCCATTCGTTTTAAATATGAGTGTGAGACCATTTATAACGAGAACGTCTACTAGTTAAAAGCAAAGAAATTTTCTTCCACGCGATCATGCGCCATTAAGACGAAATTATCAAGGTCGTCTTTATAGGCTTCTGGCTTAATAAGCTCCCCTACAGTCAAAGATGCTTGGGTTTCAGTGATGGTACAAAGCCTTAAGAGATGATCTAAGAAAGTCATATCACCATACCAACAGACATAGTCGCGATTCGTGCGATCAACCTTTATCCCATCCATTTGGTTGTAATTAACCGTCATAGGAAGCACCGGAATATTGGAGTCAGTGGAAGCACTAAAGAGTGGTCGCTTGAAACGAATCACTGATTCTCCATTGGTTGAGGTAGCCTCTGGAAATATAACCACATTGAGTCCTGACGAGAGGGCTTCAGTAATTTCCGCAACTTCAAGCCCCAGATTCTTCTTATTTCTGCGTTCAACAAAAACACAGCCGGCCAATTTACACAGATGGCCGAGGAAAGGAATGTCACGCATTTCTACCGAAGTGACAAAGCAAGCGGGATAACGAGAACAGATCACCAAGATATCCATGTAGCTCATATGGTTAGAGACAATAAGAAAGTTTCGATCGATAAGACCTAACTTATCGACTTTATAGTTTTCTGTAACTTTAAAACCAAAGAGAAGAATACCTACTCGGCAGTAGAAAGAAACGATGGCACAAAGGATGCGTCTCGCCTTCATGGGATTGGCCATATAATAGGGATAGAATACCCCTGAGGTCAGAATAAAGGAGAGAATAATGATTACAAAAAAAAAGGCCCTCAATAGGGCCTGAGTGTATTTTAAAACTTTCATTAAGGTTTAAAATATCTACGTTTGTATCCAGATGTCAATTCATCACAATTGAGAATCGTTAAGAAGTCGACACACTTGAACTCACGATCAAGGGCCGGTTGCCCATACACTTTGGAGCCAGCGCTAAAGTAACTGCGCAAAAGTGGTGGGATCAGTCCTTTCACTTCACTTTCTTCGAGGGCAGACTCTTCAATATTATCCATATCCATATTGAATTTTCCAATCGGACGAATTTGGAAATCGTCACTCCCATGACCTTGATCGTGGAAGTACTTAAGGATCGATTTTGATTCTGATGGATCTTGAATTTTTATGGAACTACAACCAAAGAGGTACTTTGAACCGGTTAATTTAATATACTCGGCAATCCCTCTCCACAGAAGATCAATAACAGCACCATTGCGATGGCCATGATGGATACAGGCACGCCCCAGTTCTAATTTATGGCCAGGGGTATTTAAGAACTCATCGAGATTGAATTCTGTTTGAGAGTAGAAAGAATCACTATAAAGAGAAGAGATCACCCGATAGGTTCCCACAATTCGATCGTCTTCTTTTGAGCGAATAATGATATGGTCACAGACGCTATCAAATTCATCGACATCGAAACCATCATCTTCTTCTTTGGCCGCTCCAACATCTTCAAGAAAAATCTGGTGCCTTAATTCAAAAACTTCAAGAAGGTCCTTAACGGTAGAGGCCGTCTCTAATCTATAACTCTTTGTTTCAATATTAATTTCGTAGGTAGGTACATAGGCAATAAAGCGCGGAGAAAATTTGATATCCCATCCACGTGGTAAGCGAAACATTGCTTTAAAAGGATTGGCCAAAGCCGCTAGTTTTGTTGTCATGTGTCTCTCCTTTTCATTGACCCCATCGTTCCATGAAGGGGTAGCTATTGTGTGTGCCCTAGTCTCCTAGTTCTTTACCATTGTACTGTACCAATGGGTAGAGTGGCCCTAATGAATAGGACATTTTTATATCAAGATTTTGTTAGGTAAATTAACGATTCCTTTGAAATTTGGGTATTTATGACCTTTTGAACAAGATCGCTCTATTTAGGCCCTCTCCGGTGGCCGTCCTCCCCACCATCGCTTTAAATAATAAGAGTCATTACACAGGAGAGGATATCACCATGAAAGATCAATCCATCATTGAAAATCTCTACCATCAAGGGGACCTTTTCTACGACGATTTGATCGCTGCTTGCGAAAATGCTCATGAAGAAATTCTCATCGAAACCTATACCTTTGAAACTGACGAGCTAGGCCTACAGCTTCTTGAAGTTTTGAATCGAAAAGCAGCTCAAGGGGTAAAGGTCAATATTCTTATCGATGGGATTGGGAGTTCTAGTTTTAACTCTAAACTCTTTAAAAAATTAAAGCATATCCCAATTCGCTTCTTCAACCCTCTTCCTTTTCAAAGATCAAATAATCAATATTTTAAATTATCGCAATTCATAGGAAGCCTCTTTACCGGTTTATTTTGTATCAATAATCGCAACCACCGCAAACTCTACTTAATTGATAAAAAAATGGCCTTCATCGGTTCGATTAATATCACTTCCCACCACTCCTATCGCATCAAAGGAGAAAGGGCCTGGCGCGACTCTGGAGTGAGACTAGTCAATCATGAAATTGCTATTCTTCGCGAGTCTTTCTTTAGAATTTGGGAAAATCATCTTTGTCCGAAGCACCGCTTTCAAAGCAAGTATTGGTATAAGAAAATTCTTAAGAGCTCCTTTCGGATGAATGACTGTCGCAAAACACGCTATCGATTTCAGCAAGACCTAATTGAGAAAATCAAAACGGCCGAGCGTCGAGTTTGGATAACCAATCCCTATTTTGTACCACCGCCTCAACTATGTGATGCTCTGAAATATGCCGCAGAAAAAGGGGTTGATGTAAAGATAGTCATTCCCAGAAAGAGTGATATGAAACTCTTTCCCCTAATCAATTCTCTGGCCGGTCGTCACCTCATAGAAAATAAGATTAAGATCTTTGAGTTCTTACCACGTATTCTTCACTCTAAAATTATGATCATTGATGATTGGTGTAGCCTGGGAAGCACAAATCTGAACTCTCGCTCTTTTAAGCATGATCTCGAACTCGATATCATCCTTAAAGATCCTCAAAATATTGCGGCCCTTGGCCATTACTTTTTAGATGACCTTGCCCATTCCGTTCAACTCAAGAAGCATGATATAATATCTCAGTACGGCCAGAAGTACTTTACTTGTACT
>JBFHGF010000203.1:0-6047 GCA_041583335.1 Bacteriovoracaceae bacterium | reverse complement strand
GAATCATTATGGGTGGAGGGGTAGGTCTTGTGAATGGGATGGCCGTTAAGGTCTTTGATAAGAAAACCCTATTGGCCATGCCTGAGATTACGATTGGCCTGTTTCCCGATGTGGGTTCCAGTTACTTTCTTAATAAGCTTGATAAGAAGTGGTGCTTCTTTTTGGCCATGACTGGCGCCCGTCTGTCTTCACCACTATCTTATGCCTTAGGTTTGTGTGACTACGTGATTGATAAGGAGCTGTGGAATCAACTCAGAGAAAGTGCTGATCATCAATCAATGCTCGATCTTTGTGAGAATCTTCACAAAGTGGATCGTGTTGATCTCAATGATTATCGCGATCTTGACGTGATTGAGAGTATGGATACAGCAGAGATGTTCGATCTCTGGGCAAGAGATTATGTAAGTAAAGAAGAGGCTCACCCGTGGATCAAAAGTTCTCTTGAACTCTATTTGGTTGGCTCCCCATTATCTGCAAAAATCATTTGGAACTATTTTTCCTGGGCCAAAGGGAAAAGCATTGAAGAGTGCTTTGCAATGGACTATCGCCTATGTTGTCTAATGTTGGATCACTCTGACTTTAGGGAAGGGGTGCGGGCCCTTCTTATAGACAAGGATAAAAACCCTAAATGGAAATTTCAGGGCCTTGATGAAATTACTCATGAAATATGGTCCAAGTATGAATACTTACTAGAGGACAGGGGGTAAGCGGCGCTTGAGGTAGACCTTGACGAGAGGATCCTCTACGTAAGTGTCATCTGAAACACTAAAGGAGATAATGCTCTCTTTTCTAAAGAGGGTGTGAAGTTGAAGGTCTGTTAACTTGAAGAGTTTTGCGAGATTGAATGTGTAGTCTTTTACGATCCACAGTTCTTTTTCTATACGATGATTTCCAAGTACGGTCGTAAAAAGACTATTGGCCACATGGTTGCCGTCTTTTCCTGTCCAGAATTTTGGATTTTTGACAATGAGCTTTGCCTCTTCGTTAGCTTTGTCATCCTTGCTAAGCTGGCCTGAACACATTTTTGTGTTGTGGAGGCAAAAGAGCTCACTTCTCTTGTTAAGAGCGTGGGTGTAGAAACTTACCGTCATTTCAATCGCAGTAATCTCCCAAAGTTCTTTAGGGTATTCATTATTTAAAAATTCTGTGGAGTAACCAAAAATAACCTGTGAATTCCAAACACATTTGTGAGGAAAAGAGGGGTGGCAATCTTTGGGATCACTGGTTTCTCCCAATTGGAGAGGATCGATGGTTTTGCGATAGACCAAGGTCACTGAATCTGGATTCACATCACTGGGTAGGATATCTAATTTTACATTTTGAGGAGTGGGATTCGTTGGATCATTGGGGTCTGTCGGATCACTTGGATCATCGGGATTGGTTGGATCGGTAGGAAGCCTAGGGTCGACGGTGTCTATAGGATCATCGCGATCAGTACCTGAGTTGAGGTCATCTGAATCTCTGATGCTGTCGTTTGGGATAGGGGGAAGTTCCCCTCCCTTTTGACAGGAAGTTAAGGTAAATAGGGTAAGGCACGCGGCCAAGGTTATCTTATGATTTAATTTGTTCATAGCCTTAATTATCATGAGATAGTCTCCCTTTATCAAGTCCCCTTGTCTTGGGTAAATAATTCGTATCTAGAGGGGGCTAGACGAACGACTTAAAGCGTTAACCGAACACCTGTTCTTTCCTATGAGAGAGACGGGGGCTATTTCTTTGCGGCCTTTTTGGTTACTTTTTTAGCGGTTTTCTTTGCTGTTTTCTTAGTTACTTTCTTAGTTACTTCCTTGGCCGTCTTTTTTACGGGGGCTTTCTTTGTCGTTTCCTTGGCCACTTTCTTCGTTACTTTTTTGGCCGCAGGTTTTGCTGGGGTTTTGGTAGGTGCTTTTTTGGTGACCTTCTTTGTCACCTTCTTTGTTACTTTCTTTGCTACTTTTTTAGTGGCCTTTGGTGGTGCTTTGTCGGCGTTCTTTTCAGGGGTGGTGCTCTTCGTTGTTGCTTTCTTCTTTGTCACTTTTTTTTGTGCTACTTTCTTGGTGGCCTTTTTTACTTGTTCTACAACGGCCTTGGTGTTCTTGCGGACATTTTCCGTTTCAGATTCCCATTCTTTAGCGCGATCTTTAAGCTTTTCCGTCATTTCTTTAACTTTGTGATGGGCCGCAACTCTCTTCGTTGTTTTTTGAATGGTCTTCCCGGCAGCGGACAACAGTACATTATACTCTTGCACCAATTGGGCATAGAAACCTGAGATGAGTTTCTTTGAAATATTGATATTATCGTACTTTTGATGAAAGACTCTTTTTAGCTCATGATAGCGTTTCTCATTAAGGTCTTTGATATCCTCAAGGAGCGCAAGACACTTTTCTTTAAAATCTACCTTGTGCTTATTCTTCTTATTTTTTTGTTTCTGTTCTTTCTTCTTTTTCAAAAAATCTGATAATGACATGGAGACCCCTTTGCGTTTGAATCCTTAATAGTTTAAAGAAAAGTTTTTGATAATAATAGGTAAATTTAGTCTGGGTCAGGTCAATTAGACGAGTTGCATAATATTTTAAGCGATGACTTCTTTCTTGTAACACAGATACAAATGTCTGACGGCGTTAAAAACGTTAAATTTAGGGTGGTCATTCCAATGATTATCACGCATTATATTGCGGGCTACCTCATTAATTTTTAGATTATCACTTAGGGGAAATAGATGAAGAAATATCATATTTACGGTATGGGAAATGCTCTTGTTGACATGGAAATAGAAGTTTCCAATGACTTTATTAAAGAAACCAATATTGAAAAAGGTCTTATGATTCTTGTGGATGAAAAGAGACAGCAGCAAGTTCTCGAAAAAATTGGAAGCCATCATAAGAGGGCCTGTGGAGGTTCTGCGGCCAATACCATCATTGGTGCCCGTCAACTTGGTGCGAGAACATTCTATTCTTGTAAAGTGGCCAACGATGAAACTGGTGATTTCTATTTCTCCGACCTTATGAAAGAAGGGGTGCAAACGAATCTTCATGGGCAGCGCGAAGCAGGTGTGACTGGAAAGTGTATGGTCTTTGTTACTCCTGATGCGGATCGTTCAATGGAAACATTTCTTGGGATCACGGCCACCTTTAGTGAAAGTGAATTAGTATGGGATGAACTTAAGGATTCAGAATACCTCTATATCGAAGGATATCTTGTTACAGGTGACAGTGGTCGATATGCAGCGATTAAGGCCCGTGAATTTGCGCGTGAACATGGTGTGAAAGTGGCCTTTACTTTTTCTGACCCAGGGATTGTCTCTTACTTTAAAGATGGTCTCGCTGAAATTATGGGTGATAAGATTGATCTTCTCTTTTGTAATGAAGCTGAGGCTCTGGCCTTTACAGGGAAGGAAAATGTATCTGAGGCCCTTAAGGAACTTGCTCAGGTTTCTCATCAGGTTGCCATTACTCAAGGTCCCAAAGGGGCCCTTCTATGGGATGGCCAAAAGGAAGTGGATATTCTTACTCGTGAAGTTCAGGCCGTGGACACCAACGGTGCAGGAGATCTCTTTGCCGGATCTTTTATGTATGCCCTCACCAATGGTCATACATTTGCTGAAGCGGGGAAATTGGCCTGTGCCTGTTCTTCCCTGTTGGTAACGAAGTTTGGCCCACGTTTAGAAGACGGACAGGCCAAAGAAATTTATAAATCCATTTTCTAATTTAAGGAAATTTTATGCGCATAACGATTAAATCACTATTTGCTGAATCTAAAGATCATATTGAAAAGACGGTAACAGTCGCAGGCTGGGTACGTTCGGTGCGAAACTCAAAGGCCTTTTCTTATATTGATCTCAATGATGGTTCAACACAGAGTGTATTGCAAATTGTTGCCGATGCCGAAATGGCCGATTATGCTCAAGTCACAGAGCTTCTTATTGGAAGTTGTATTCAAGTAGCAGGACTGGTCGTTGAATCTCAAGGAAAAGGGCAATCTATTGAATTGCAGGCCAGTGCTGTAGAAGTCTATGGTAAAACTGATCAGAGCTATCCTCTGCAAAAGAAGGCAACGAGTTTAGAGTTCCTAAGAGAGCAGGCCCATTTGAGACCACGAACAAATCTCTTTGGTGCCGTCTTTAGAGTACGCCACCAATTGGCCATGGCCACACATCAGTTTTTTAATGATCGTGGCTTTTATTATCTCAATAGCCCCATTCTCACCGCCGTAGATGCAGAAGGTGCAGGGGAGATGTTTAATGTCACCAATATGGATCTGGCGAATCTTCCCAAGCATAAAGATGGGTCGGTTGATTTTTCCAATGATTACTTTGGCAAACAGGTGAGCCTCTGTGTAACGGGTCAACTTGAAGGAGAGTGCTTTGCGATGGGGATGGGGGCCGTTTATACCTTTGGTCCTACTTTTCGTGCAGAGAACTCTAATACGCCACGCCACTTAAGTGAATTTTGGATGATTGAACCTGAAGTGGCCTTCATGGATTTAGAGGGGAACGCTCAATTGGCGAGTGACTTTGTTAAGTATCTTATCTCTTATGCTTTTGAGCATGCACCTGAAGAACTTGATGCCCTTCAAAAGTATCATCAATTTGCGGCGAAGCAGGCCAAGACTCCTTATGAAAATCATCTCGAGGTTTTAGAAAACGTTAAAGACTCCGAGTTCAAGGTGATTACATATACGCAGGCCATTGATATTCTTCAAAAGTCAGGGGTTAAGTTCGAATATAAACCTGATTGGGGTGTTGAACTGCAAACTGAGCATGAGCGCTTCTTGGCCGAACAATATTTTAAAGGACCTGTGACCGTTACGGATTATCCGGCCGATTGTAAGGCCTTCTATATGAAACAAAATCCAGATGGGAAAACTGTCCGGGCCATGGATGTTCTCGTTCCTGGCGTAGGAGAAATTATTGGCGGTTCACAAAGAGAGGAAGACCTCGATAAGTTAACCGCTCGTATGGATGCGATGGGAATGGAGAAAGATCCTCTATGGTGGTATATGGACCTTCGCAAATATGGAACGGCCCCTCACAGTGGGTTTGGCCTTGGCTTTGAAAGGGCCATTCGCTATATCACAGGTATGCAAAATATTCGTGATGTGATTCCCTTCCCAAGGACACCAAAGAACTGTGATTTCTAATGATCAATAGTTAAAGAAGGAAGGCTTTATCCCTTCCTTCTTTTTATTCACAGAAGGGATCAATGCTATCTGAGTGTTCAAACTTCTTTCTTTTGTGGTTGTAAATAAAAGAGGAATCCCATTCTAAGCAGCCGAGAGGTTCTGAGAAATGAATATCTTCTGGCACGCTCACTAAGGGGATATCACTTGTCTTGTAGATACAAGTTTTAAATTTCAAACTTACATTCTTAGCTTTTCCCATCTTATCCACCATGGCCAAAGAAGGTCTATCTGTGACATAGAGTTGCGGATATTTGGGAGTGTCTTTAAAGAAGTAGTGCTGTTGATCATCATTCTTGAATTGGCCTGGTTTATCACTCCAGCGGTGGTAAGCGTGGCGTCTATTGGGGTCACTGTAATTATTGTACATGGGATCTTCATCAATAGAGTCAATAACCCACTGGCGATGGATAAAAGTTTTATAATGCCCAAAAAATTCACGGGCCACTCCGTAATGCTTTTCAACATGGCCTTCTCTATTGAGTTCACTATGAAAGGCACATCCTTTTATTCTCTGAACAATAGCATAGTCAGTGAGTTCTCCAACGGTTTGCGTATCAAAAGAAATATAGGCCCTGGTTCCATAGGAATGTTCCCCGTGAATAGTGGATGTGTAATCCTCCACCAAGAGGGAGAGTTTCTTTAGCCCACAACTTTCAGTGAGAGTACAATTGTTTTGATCATGGTTATATACTGCTTTATTTACTGTATTTACGATCGTTCGAGCATGAGAGGACGCCATAAAGGCAGTACTTAGGCCCATGGTAAGAAGGGTTGTTTTTAGCATATGGAAGTCTCCTGCGTATTCATTGGGGAGGGTCAATATAGCAGGATATACAGCTCTCGGGGCAAAACTGTAATTGTTACCTAAGGTGTTCAACTTTTGAACG